>JAGNPC010000333.1 GCA_017989795.1 Paludibacter sp.
TTTTTTTGACCAACTATGCCAATTCGTAACAACATTCAAGGCTTTTTGGAGGAACGTGGGGCGAATTCTAACGCGGAACCTACACAAAGGCTGTGCTATCAAAGTCGTTCTAAAATCACTATTTTCACTTGAAAAAGATCCTGCGTATACTTTCCCTTGGTTACTAAAACAAAATGCGAACGTAAAAAATTCACACACAATTTTCTTTGTGAAAGCTGAAAAGAAAGGGGACAAACTGGATTATCCTCATTATAAATTAAAAGGAGATGATGCCAAACAGTTCTTCAGGATGGCAGCTAATAGTCCTTGTGAAATTGGTTTACATGCGAGTTACGCTTCGGGAAAAGATTTAGAACGAATTGTGAGTGAGCAAAAACGACTACAAAAAGCAGTAGGAAAAAATATTATCAGTAATAGACACCATTATTTAAGGTCTTTACAAGCCAAAGACATGGAATTGCTTATAGATGCAGGAATTACAGATGATTACACATTGGGGTATGCAGATATCGCAGGCTTCCGTTTAGGCACATGCCGTGCCGTAAAATGGATAAATCCCACCACAAAAGAAGTAACCCAATTAACGCTACATCCACTAACCGTAATGGATTGTACTTTAAGTAATGACAACTATATGAACTTAAATTACGCAGATGCCTTACTATATGTTAACAAGTTACTAAATAAAACAAAAGAACATGGAGGTGACATAGTATTGCTTTGGCACAACACGTCCATATCTGACGAGAAAAGTTATCATAAGAAATTATATCAAGAGGTTCTAAAATTACTCGCACCATGAAACGTATCTTAATACTTTGTGATGCCTTCGGGCCACCCTCTTACACACCTCGGATACGTTTTTTGTGTCAATATTTAGCCGATAATGGGTGGGATGTAACTTTATGTACTGAAAAATTCGCACCACTCACTTTTCCCCACTCATACCTAATTGATGAAATCCCATTTTATCATCATGATTCAATTTTAGGAAGCATCGAATGGGCCATCAAATCCACGTTGAGTTTAATTGGCGATTATAAAAATAAGTATTTCTCCAAAAAAGTTCGTCAGAAATATAAACACCAACACTTCGACCTGATTGTGTGCAGCACATTCCACACCTTTCCGCTACGTGCGGCTTATGAATTAGCCCAAGAAAAAAATATACCATGGGCAGCCGATTTACGAGATATTTCAGAGCAAGCGCCCGGGAATCAATATCACGCACATCAATCACCACTTTTATCACCCATTGCAAATTGGTTTAAAGTGTGTAACATAATACGACGTAACAAACTCATACAAAAGGCTCATTTATTAAGCACAGTGTCACCATGGCACGTGGAATTCCTAAAAACATATAATCCAACAACTCACTTAATTTACAATGGATTTGATGCCACTGTTTTCTATTCTCAAACGATAAAACAGAATAAATTTATATTATCTTATACTGGGAAATTATACGAAGAAAGTATGCAGAATCCAGAACTGTTCTTTGCAGCACTCCGTGATTTATCGGAAATAGGGATACTAAACCCTGACCACTGCATGGTACAATGGTATACAAGTAGTGCCTCACAAGAAACCATCAAACGATGGGCAAAAACCTATCAAGTAGAACATTTTATGGATTATATAGACTATGTAAACCCAAAACAGATAAATACTATTTTAAACCAATCGTCGATTGTATTAGTCTTTTCTAATAGGACTAGGCCTGAAGGTCCTCATGGAATTATGACAACTAAATTTTTTGAGGCCTTGGGGGCAGAAAGACCTGTTTTGTGCGTCCGTAGCGACGAAAGTTGCTTAGCAGCAGCTATCAATAACACAAACGCTGGTATAGCCGCAACAACGCTTCAAGAGGTAAAAAGTTTTATTTCGGACAAATATACAGAATGGACACTGAACGGATATACACGCCAAGAGGTTATAAAAGAACGGAAAAACTCTTTTTCGCGCCAATCCCAAGCTAAACAATTTGAAGAGTTATTCAAAAACCTCATTGCAAATCACAAAAAATAAATCCATATGTTATCGGCATTAATTCCAACATACAACTATGATTGTACCCGTTTGGTTATAGAACTACATCGACAATTAGAATTGGCTGCAATTAATTATGAAATTATTATTGCCAATGATGCCTCTACACTCTATTTAGAGGAAATAGAACGCTTGGGCACACTTTCACACTGTCACATTATACACCTAACAGAAAATATTGGACGTGCACGTATCCGTAATTTACTAGCAGATAAAGCACAGTATCCCTATTTGTTGTTTATGGACTGCGATGCCATTATACACTTATCATCATTTATTCAAACGTATTTACCTTATTGCAAGCCTAACAGTATAGTGGTCGGAGGTACTGCTTACGATGCGAATGAACAAAATCCCAAATATAGTTTACGGTTAAAGTATGGACGAGAACGAGAAGCGAATCAGGCCTTTAAAAATTACTTTACCACATTCAACTTCCTCATCGATAAAAATCTATTCCAATCGGTTCGTTTCAATGAACAACTCACTAATTACGGACATGAAGACTCTCTGTTTGGTTTAGAGATTGGAAAAAAAACAACAATTCAACACGTGAATAATCCCGCCACACATAACGGTTTAGATAACAATGCCATCTTTTTGCAAAAAACAGAGCAAGCGACTCATAATATATTACAACTGTATAAAGAAGGTAAGTATCCAGAGCTAATAACTGTATCGAAACTATTAGGTACATACATCTATTTAGAAAAAAAACACCTCATTGGACTAACCACGTTAGGATTTAGATTAATTAAGCCTGTGATATTAAAAAACTTGTTAGGGAAACATCCTTCATTATTTTTGTTTGATTTATACAAACTTGGACATTTATGCGCCATCGCACACGCCTCAAAATGACAAACTGTCACCATTTCCTCTGACATTTTTTCAAGGAACCCGCTTGGTACGATAAATGATAAATTTCTACCGCTGAAGCAAGGCTTCGGCATTATAACCATTATCTATAACATCAATAAATAAACTTTTAAACTATGAACATTAAACCATTAGCAGACCGCGTACTGATTAAACCAGTAGCGG
>JAGNPC010000058.1 GCA_017989795.1 Paludibacter sp.
GATTAAAGTTGGGACTCAGACACCAAGTATAGTTTTATACGACTCGCAAGGTCTCTATCAAATGGCTCCTCCTTATTATACAGGTACAAATTATCAAATAGTTGCTTATGGCTCAGGTATGTCATCGGAATCAAGTGCTAATTTTAGATGGAGAATTAGTCCACCAACTTCGTGTAGTGACTGTTTCACCTCTTTATATGCCGGTTGGAGTTTTCCATTTACTGCAGAATACGTAGGAGATTACAACTTCAAATTAAAGTATTACAATGCATCTGAATGTGGTTGGAGCGACGAAATTTCAACAAATTTCTATTTCAATCAAGGTCCAAATTCAGTTATCATTTATCCGAATCCTGCTTCTGATCTACTTACAGTAAAGCTTGATGCCGAATCGGATGTAACCTTAAGAACTCTTTCAGGTACTACAAGTACAACTGTTGAACCATATAGTATCGAATTGTGGAATGAACATTATTGTTTAGTACACTCTGTCGTTTGCAATGAGTCTGTTGTAAATATACCTCTTCAAAATTTGCCAAAAGGACTGTATTTTGTTCACTTGAAAACTAAGGATAAACCAATACAAAAGAAAATATTACGAGTAAAATAGGCTTTATGCTTTGGCAGGATTGAATAGCACGAGCACCTAACATCATAGGACTCAAACGCAACACCCCGAACGCACAACACCCCGCCAAGCACTGCTCTTGACGGGGTGTTGCGATTTAGCTGCGCTGATTTTGCTACGCTCAGCCAATTTTCAAGCGAGCTTGAATTGGCTTTCGCTTAAACGCAAAATTAAGTCCTTGTTGAACGGAAGCTTCGGTACGTGCTACGCGTGGTAATTTTGTTCTTTATGGGGAATAAATGTGTGTTGAGCAGAACTTAGGTTGGGCGTGGTCACTGAAACTTTTATTTAAGTATTTTTTCGTAAGCTCCTTTTGTTGTTATAAGTTCTATGGCTTTTACGAGCGATTCGTTTTCGGCATCCATAATTTGATAATATTCATTTACTTCCCATAAATCACGTGCAACAAGGGCTTTTAATTGTAATTTAATCAGCGCCTCTGATGTTGCGAATTGTTTTTCGTCGAATTTGATTTTATCCTTTTCGGCCAATGTTTTAAGTTGCTCAATAACTGCATTATCTATCACAAATCCTTTTTTGAACTTATCGAAACTAGGATAGGATTTTTTAAGTTCTGCACGGTGCTTGTCGATGTACTGAACTGCTGTTTTATTTACAATACCTTGGGCTACCAATTTGCGATGATAGTCGGTAAAGCGAGTAGTATCAATAGGGACAAAAATATCGGGCATAATGCCCCCTCCACCATATACGGTGCGTTTAAGTTGCAAAGTCTGATAGCGCAACGAATCGGGAAACTGTATGCTATCAGCATTCAAAAATTCGCCATGCTTGTAACGATCCATCAAATCTTTTTCGTATTTATCTACCCCATCTTTGT
Organism: Paludibacter sp.; assembly: GCA_017989795.1. Classification (GTDB taxonomy): domain Bacteria; phylum Bacteroidota; class Bacteroidia; order Bacteroidales; family Paludibacteraceae; genus Paludibacter. Next base: position 1,470 of record JAGNPC010000058.1, read on the forward strand.
ATGGTTTTTGAATGCAGCGGCCTGTTGGCGTGTAGTATCGTGCAGTTGTTAATCGAAGCATCGATCCATCGACCAACGGAAGTTGGCGCTGCACTAGCCCTTTGCCAAATGTACGACGCCCCACAATGATGCCTCTATCCCAGTCCTGTATGGCTCCCGACACGATTTCGCTTGCCGACGCCGAGTATTCATCAACCAAAACAATGAGTTTTCCCGTTTCAAATCGCCCCATGGCCGTTGCTTCCATCACGCTACGTGGTTGGTTTAAGCCTTGGGTATAAACTACGAGTTTATCTTTGCCCAAAAACTCGTCGGCCAGTTGATGTGCAGCATGTAAATAGCCACCACCATTACCTTGCAAGCTAAGTATCAAATGTTTCATACCCTGTGCTTGAAGTTTGCTAAATGCTTTTTGAAACTCATCAACGGTGGTGCTTCCAAAATTATTGATTTTCACATATCCTATATCTTTGCCAATCATATAAGTAGCATCAATACTATAAACAGGAATTTTATCGCGTGTAATTTTAAATGTGAGCAGCTCGTCTTTAACGCCACGTTTAATTCTAACACTAACTTCGGTTCCTTTAGGCCCACGTAAACGCTTCATGATGTCGGAGTTTTGCATTTTAACTCCAGCTATCAATTCGTCTTTTATATAAATAATCCGATCGCCAGCTAAAATCCCTACTTTTTCGGCAGGTGCTCCAGCAATAGTTTGAACCACAAGCAAGGTGTCTTCGAGCAGTTGAAACTGTATACCTACGCCTTCGAAGCTACCTTCGAGCGGTTCGTTAACTCGTTCCACTTCTTCTTTGGAAATATACGACGAGTGTGGATCAAGATCCTTAAGCATTGCTTCTATGGCCGATTCAACTAGTTTTTTGTCATTGATTGTATCAACATATAAGCCCGAAATGGCCGAAATGGCATTTGATAGTTTCCGTTGTTGGAGCGAAGAGATACCTTGCGAGTGAGCAGTAACTGCTAAACAGGCAAGAAGAATTAAAAGTGAGTATTTTTTCATTAACGCAAAATATTTTTAGTACAATAGGATATGAACTGCAAATTTAAATAAAAAATGGGCTTCAACTCGTTTAGTTTTGAATTTAAAACATTAGCCTCAAATTATTAACATACGTATAGCCGTAGCAAAGCGCAGGCTGCATTCAACTCGCTGGGTTGGCAGTTTTTGATGCCCGCAATGGTTTTGTACAAATCGGCAATTTGCAAATCCGATGCGTCGGTTTCGATACATAGTTTTTCTAAGGGAGTGAGTTCAACACTTAAAGCGTTGAAATTTTTGCCATACGAAAGCGAAAAGCCATGTTTTAACAACTGTTTTGCCATCATAGGTTTAGCTCTAAAGCCATGAAAGATCCAATTTTGCGTGGGATTTAATTTTTTATGGAGTACTATTAGCTCATTAAAAGAAGCAACACAATGAATGATTAATGGTTTTTTGAATTTTTCGGACAGTTGCACTTGGCGTAAAAAATAATACTCTTGTTCTTTGCATGGCGCCTTAGCATTTTTATCCAATCCACATTCACCAATAGCTTTAATGCGCGTATCGGACAACAAAATTTCAAGTTGCTCAATGGCAGATGGATTAGACTCGTGTACGTCCCAAGGGTGGATACCTACCGAAAAGAATTTATGCGAACTCGTTTGTAATACGGAGGCGGCATCAGCCACCGATAAATTTACCACTGAAAATGGATTAGTGGTACTTAGTGCGTGCGTGTGTGCGTCGATATAAACAGTCATTAGGTTATTTGGTTTTAATGCTAGTCGCTAATATCCTCAAAATGTATTTCAGTTGGTTTGTGACTAAACCTGCTTGTTTTTTTATTAATAATCAAGGTAGATGGTATTACCGTAAGTTCTTTATTGGCCGACTCCGACAATTCGTTCCATGCCTGATAGCTGATTAACATAAAGCTAAACCTTGAAATAATCAGTGCATTATTTTTGGAACTTTTTATCGATTTTAACCTGCTAGGATATGTTTTCTGCAAATCATCCAATGCCACTTTAACGGCACTTGTTTTCGATAGAACATTGTTTACATCCATAACAAATATACTTACTTCAGGGTTATTGCGCAACAACCGTCTCGCATACCGGATTAAAAAACCATCCGATTCGGATTGAAGCAACACCATAGTGGTTGATATTTTGCTAAAACCTCTGTTTACAAACACACCCACACTACACTGACTATTTTCGATAAAATAGCGAGTTTTGTCTTTAATTAAAGTTCCAGGATAAAATATCGTTGGCGTTTTTGAAATTTTATTCACAAAACGATTCAACCAAATATTACGAGAGTAAATTTTTTGTTCTTTAAAAAATGGAATACCCGAAAGCGACACTCCCGCGCCTACCAATAAGAAATCGTAGTTATTATAATTGGCCGTACGCACAATGCCTTGTTCAATATTGTCGGTTATTTTATATTCCGTTTCTATAGGTATCTGAAGCTTATCAGCCTCATCCATAATGTGTTTAAAACTATCAGTAGAATACTGTTCACTATAAAGCGGGTTGATATCAGAACCGGGTGTAATATGCAACACGTTAACAGCCAAACTGTTTTTCGAACCATCGAGTACAGTTTTGGCCACATTAAGCAAGGTTTTGCCATTTTCGGGATTTCCAAGTGCAATGAGGACCTTAAAAACACCCAATGCTTGTTGCCGTTGCAATTCCTCCTTATTCATTTTATCAGGGAAAATCTTTTCGATAAATGACATGATAGGCGTTGTCATAAACGTCGTTACCAAAGCCATTATAACCAACATTACAAAAATTGGAGGAGGTAATATACCCATTTCATAGCCAATATTAAGCACAATAAGCTCCATTAATCCGCGGGTATTCATCAGCACACCAATACTTAAACTATCTTTCCAACTTTCGCCCAGTAAGCGTGCCGAAAATGCACTACCAACAAACTTTCCTGCTATGGCTACACCTATAATTAATGCGCAAATACTCCACAAATAAGGTGTATTTACCAACCCTATTTCGGTGCGCAAACCTGTATAAACAAAAAACAGAGGTAAAAGCAAAGTTAAGGATACATCCTCCAACCTATCGACAATTAACTTCCGAAATGATGGTAAAGGAGGCATAATAACACCAGCTAAAAAGGCACCAAAAAGTGCATGTATACCAATAAGTTGCGTGGTGTAAGCCGAGGCTATCAGCACTAACAAAAAGAATGCAAACACACTTTTGTTTACAACCTCACTGTTTTTATAAATAGAGCTGATTTTCTTCAAAAAAGGCTTTATCACCAAAAACATTAAGGTCACATAAAGTATTGAAAATAAAATATTATAAAGTGAGCTCTCAAAACTTCCCGTTTTTGAAATTGCGATAACAGCGGCAAGAATACACCAAGCTGTAACATCGTTAAAAGCAGCACTTGCAATGGATATGGTGCCGAGATGCGATTTTGAAAGCCCTTTTTCTTGCACAATTCGTGCTAACACCGGAAATGCAGTTATACTCATTGAGATACCTATAAAAAGTGCAAATGAGGTAAAATCAGTGTGATTAACTGCAAACTGAGGATATAAATAGTATGCAAGCAACATACCGAGCAAATAGGGGAAAATAATACTACTATTGCTAATAACAAAAGTAACACCCATTTTATTTTTCAACATGCTCAAATCCAGCTCCATACCAATGGTGAACATAAATAGCACCAAACCGAGCTGGCTTATAATATAGATATTTGATAAGGAAGCTTCGCTAAAAAGAAAATGATATGCTTCGGGACTAAAATAGCCTAAAAGTGAAGGGCCTAAAACAATACCCGCAAGTATTTCACCGATAACTGTGGGCTGCCCTAGTCGAACAAAAATAAACCCAAATATGCGCGAAACTACTAATATGGCTAAGATTTGTAATAGTAGCATAGCAGCCGGCTCACCAATATTGTGATACACGGAAGATAAAAACATGCTAAAGTTATCAGAACCACTACCAACAATGGCTTTTGCTGGCGCAAGCGAATCGAACTGCTGTGCCTTTTGGAAAAGAAAATAACTTAGAACAATAAACACGAGCAAGGTTATACCGAAAAAGCTCCATGTTTTGCGTTGTGAATAAGGCATATAGTCTTGGATTTTCGAATATGTTTGTACTTGAAATATCTTAAGAATAGATTTGCAAATCTGAAACTAAATATCATATAAGCTTCAAAATGCAACATATAATTCTAATTTTACACAAAATTAGTATTTTTCGTCAACAATCAATTTTTAAAATATAAAAAAACAAGAAATTTGCGCAACATTAATCTAAAGATAAACGTATAATCATTATTTTGAGTATTTTTGCACCCATCTAATTAAATATAAATTTAAAAACAAGAAATGGAAGTAGGAATTTGGTTTTGGGTAGGTTTTATTGCCTTCGTAATGGTAATGCTAGCCCTCGATTTATTTGTTTTTCACAAAAAAGATTCGGTCGTAAAAGTAAAAGAAGCGCTGCTTTGGAGTGCTTTTTGGATAGCCTTGGCTCTGCTCTTTAACGTGGGAGTCTATTATTTAGAAGGTAAAAAAGCTGCTTTCGACTTTTTTACTGCCTACGTGCTCGAAAAATCGCTTAGCGTGGATAACCTCTTTGTGTTTATTATGATATTTGGATTTTTCAATATTAAGTCTGAATATCAACACCGTATACTATTCTGGGGTATTATTGGAGCTTTAGTGATGCGCGCAATCTTTATATTTGCAGGCGTAGCTTTAATCACTAAGTTTGCTTGGATAATGTATGTGTTTGGGGGATTTTTGGTGTACACAGGTATCCACATGTTGTTCGAAAAGGACGACAAAGAGTTTGACCCAAGCAAAAATATTGTTATCAAACTTTTTACCAAAATAATGCCAGTGAGCGATGACAAATCGGAGTCGCGGTTTTTTGTTCGCAAAAACAAAGTGCTTTATGCAACACCTTTGTTTATTGCCCTTTTGCTAATCGAAGCATCGGATGTTATTTTTGCAGTCGATTCAATACCAGCTGTTTTGTCGGTTACGAATGATGTTTTTATTGTATTTACATCCAACATCTTTGCTATTTTGGGGTTACGATCGTTGTATTTTGCATTGAATGGCATCATGGATTACTTTAAATATTTAAAGTTTGCACTTGCCTTTATTTTATCATTTATTGGTGTAAAAATGTGTGTCAACGAGTTTGCAAAAGAAATGAGTTATTCATTCCATATAAGCAACTTTGTTTCGCTGGGAGTTATTATTTCGGCACTCACCATTTCAATTTTAGCTTCAATAGCTGTTCAAAAGAAAGCAAAAGCTTAATTTAATGCGATATATATTTCAACAAAAAAGCTGCATCTTTCAATAGGATGCAGCTTTTTTATTTGCTTTAATGGCTTTATTTATTTTTCTGACAAATAGCTTGAGATACCTTCTTGGGTAGCTGTAAGTGCTTTTTCGCCTTTTTTCCAGTTAGCTGGACAAACCTCACCAAATTCTTCGGTAAACTGTAGAGCATCTATTAGTCGAAGTACTTCATCAACATTACGTCCTAATGGTAGATCATTAACCAATTGATGGCGAACTACGCCTGATTTGTCAATTAAGAATAATCCTCTATATGCTTTAGGCTCGCCTACAAACACTACATCACCTTCTTCGTTGTACTCATCGGCGCCAATTAGCACATCGTAATCTTTCGAAATTTGAAGGCTTTGATCTACCACCAATGGGTATTTAACTCCCTGAATACCTCCTTGGTTAGTTGGAGTTTGTAACCATTTCCAGTGCGAAAATTCCGAATCAGTCGATGCGCCAATTACCACTGTGTTGCGTAACTCAAATTCGGCTATTTTTTCTTGAAAAGCTAATAATTCGGTTGGACACACAAAAGTAAAATCGGCAGGGTAAAAGAAAAATACTACGTATTTATTTCCTTCGTACTGACTTAATGAGAAATTTTCAATGATTTCACCACCATTTACTACCGCTTTTGCATCAAAATTTGGTGCTTTTTTTCCTACTAATACTGACATTGTTCTATATTTTTAAATTGTTAATTATGAAATTCATCTTTTGATTAAAAAATTTGAAGTTGAGTAGAATAATTTTTTAACAATGCAAAGATAATTATTTTAAATTTGTAATTAATACAATTTAAAATAGAATATTTTAATAACAATATAGAAACGAGCGATACACTTAAAATGTTTATTGGAATAATGAATTTTTCACCTCGCTTTTTATAGCTAATCTCACTCGGACTTTGCGTTTGTAAGGTTCAAAACATCAAGGAACTATCACCTTTTTGACGCAAACTTTATTGCAGTTAGCAATTCGAATCCAATAAACACCTGATGTGAATATGCTGCTAATAACTGCTTTGCCCGATAGTAATGGAACTGTTTCAAGCAGCTGCCCCGAAGTATTGTATATGGCAGCTGTTGTTTTATCCATTATTTCATCTGTTTCTATATGCATAATGCCATCGCTGGCAATAAAAACTCGTGCTGGAAATTCCTTGTTTAATTGATTCAATCCATTTATAAAGTTTATTGATCGAATAATAAGACTGAATCGATTGTTTGATGTTTGTGCCTCTGAGTCGAAAGAAAATTCACTTCCATTAGTCAAATCAATTAATGACGTAGCTTGAGCATTTTTTAATAATACTTGTGTACCTTGTGGTAATCCAACTATTTCGGTAGCCTTTAGGCTTAACGTTCCTTTTTTTGCTGTGGCAAATCCTAGTGAAATTTCTGTTTCATACGGTATGGTCTTCATTCCATTAATCACCATCTTGTCTGAATTTACAATAGTGTATAAATCAGGAACTTGTGTACTGTTGTTTAAAAATTTGGGGGTATCGTAATCGTCTTTGCTGTTGTCGGCCTCGGGTGTAAAATACAGCAATGTTTCGTCGGAAGCCTCGCCGTTTGATAGTGTAAGTCGTATGCTAGGTGTTTGTGTGGCTGCTGGCGCTTTTAGTTTATTTTCGCTTGCGGAGCAATGTGCTCGCATTGTGCTATTTAAGCGCAGGCTGGTTGCATAGCTGGTGTTATTTACATTCGGTTTTACTCTAACCCAAAATGCTTGCATAGGTGGTATTAAATTCGAAATTGTAGTTAATGCCCCATTTGATACAACTTGATTTCCTGTACTATTAAAGGTTGCAAAAGTATAGCCAACGGCATTTTTTGTTCGAAACCATATTGATGATTCTAAATTAGAGTTTGCCTCAAGTGCTTTAACTACCGACCAATCGAGGTAGGCCGTATACGGATTTCCAACCAAATTAAAACCTTTGCTTGAAGCTGTTTCGGTACGTGTTAGGCCGATATCAAAATTTTCATCTACATTTATATGATTAATAACGCCCGTATACTCTAAGTTTTTTGTTTCGGTTGGCGAAGTAATAGGCAACACATAACCTTTGCCAACTTCCATTGTGCTGCCTGTATAAAATGGCTTCCAATAGGCTGAAGCCGATGGTGTGCTTAAATCTAAATTCGAACCATTTTCCTCGTAGCTGTAACTTGTAGCCGTATTTGGAACTATTGCATCGGTTATTGGACTGCTTGTATACCAGTTTCGGCTGCCCATTGGCAAATGCTGATTTACATTGTAATTGCCATTTCCCGCGATGGTTGTGGGTATAAATGTGGCTGTTCCAGTAGCATCCGATAGCAAACGTAGCGTGCCGTTGTTTATAAAAGTGCCTACTGTAAGTTGTATAGCAGGGTTTATAACAAGTGTTTCGCCAGTTTCAATATTTAAGCTTTGTAAGTTTGTGTTGCTATTTATAGTTTGAGAGTTTGTAAACGTAAAACTCATAGCC
>JAGNPC010000059.1 GCA_017989795.1 Paludibacter sp.
ACTTTAAATAAATACAATGAGTACGTAATGGTGGCGCTACGAACATCCGAAGGTGTGAATATCACTTACCTCGAACAAAACTATGATGCAGATATTTTAAGTCATTTTTATTTCAAAGTTCAAACTTTTGAAAATGATAAAGTGCTGATTAATAATAATGGATTTGTTAGATTGACTACCGAAGGCATTTTAATTTCAAATCTTATCATTGAGAGTTTTATTATTGTGTAATCGTTTTTTGTTATTTTAATTGAATGACAATAAACGAATCTTCTATTTGAAGTTATAATTGCTATACTCTAAAAAAATATTGTACTTTTGCATTAATTACAGATAGTTTAAATATTGGTGGTAAATTGCTCATTCAGCTCAATTTGGATGAGTTAATTTATAAATCAATCGACGTCTATATAAAAAATACGCTATATAAATAAATGGGAATAAAAGTTCAAAAAAGCGATTTTAGATCGAAATTTTCGCGTTGGTTCTGGATGTTGTTCGGTTTCGGACTACTTTCATTGGTGTTGATGTTTGTGTTTATTATTGTCGGATGGATTGGCTATTTGCCTGCCATCGACGAGTTACAAAACCCCATTAATAAGTATGCTACCGAAATTTATTCGTCTGATTTACAGTTGTTAGGTCGATACTCCAAAAGTAGAGAAAACCGTGTTAAAGTAGATTATAACGAAGTTTCCGAACATGTAGTTCACGCCCTAACTGCAACCGAGGACGTTCGTTTTTACGATCACTCGGGTATTGATGGCATTGCACTTACACGTTCATTTGTGTTCCGAGGATTATTGCAACGCAAAAGTGCGGGTGGGGGTAGTACCATTACCCAGCAACTAGCCAAACAGCTTTTTTCCGATGAGGCTCAAAATGTAATTCAACGTGCGTTTCAAAAACCTATTGAATGGGTTATTGCAGTTCAGCTTGAGCGCATGTATACCAAAGAGGAGATTTTAGCACTTTATTTAAATCAATTTAGCTTTTTAAATAATGCAGTTGGAATAAAATCGGCCGCGCAGGTTTATTTTAATACCACGCCCGATAAACTGAAAATTGAAGAGGCAGCTACCTTGGTAGGTATGTGTAAAAATCCATCGTACTTTAACCCCGTAAGGCACAACGAACGCACATGTGAGCGTAGAAACGTGGTGCTTAACCAAATGCGCAAAGCCGACTTTATTACCGATGAACAATACGATTCACTCAAAGTTCTTCCGCTCACACTCGACTATCAAAAGGCCGATCATAAAGCTGGTTTAGCGCCCTATTTCAGAGAGTATCTTCGTCGGATACTGATGGCCGAAGAGCCTTCGCGCTCTGACTATGCAAGCTGGCAAGAAGAGAAATATAAAGAAGACCTTTGGCAATGGGAAAACAACCCTTTGTATGGATTCTGTAACAAAAACACGAAACCTGATGGTAAACCCTACAATATATATGTAGATGGTTTGAAAATTTACACAACTATTGATTCGCGCATGCAGAAATATGCCGAAGAGGCCGTTCGTGAGCATTTATCCGATTTGCAAAGCAAGTTTTTCCGCGAGAAACGTGGTCGCTCGTATGCTCCATTTTCAAAACGTGTTAAGCCCGAAGAAATTGAATCCTCCTTGAAAAGTGCCATGCGCCAGTCTGATAGGTATTTACGCATGAAAGAACAGGGTGTTGAAACGGCCGAAATTGAAAAAGCATTTCGTCGTAGGGTGGAAATGCAAGTCTACTCTTACAATGGCATTGTCGATACTACAATGACGCCAATGGATTCTATCCGTTATCACAAACATTTTTTACGTTGTGGATTTATGTCGATGGAACCAAAATCAGGCCATGTAAAAGCCTATGTGGGTGGTCCCGATTTTTCGCAATTTCAATACGACATGACAACGCTCGGAAAACGCCAAGTGGGTTCTACCATTAAGCCTTATTTGTACACTTTAGCCATGGAAGAAGGTATGTGGCCATGCGATCAGGTAACCAACCGCCCAACAACCATACAAACTCCATCAGGGCCTTGGACGCCACGTAACTCATCCAAGTCGCGCATAGGGCAGCAGGTAAGTTTAAAGTGGGCTTTGGCAAATTCGAACAACTGGATTTCGGCCTATTTAATGAGCATGTTCACACCCGAAGCCATGGTGAAATTAATGCATTCGTTCGGTATTAGAGGTCACCTTGATCCTGTACCATCGCTTTGTTTGGGTATTGCCGATATTACGGTGGCCGAAATGGTAGATGCTTATACTGCTTTTCCTAATAAAGGAATTCGCGTTGATCCATTGTATGTTACGCGCATTGAGGATGCAAATGGCAATGTGATTGCCAATTTCACACCCAAAATGTACGAGTTGTTTAGCGAATCTACTTCGTATAAAATGATTAATATGATGCGCGCTGTTGTTGATGGTGGTACTGGTGGACGTATTCGTGGCAAATATGGTTTACGTATGCAAATGGCGGGTAAAACTGGTACTACTCAAAATAATTCCGACGGCTGGTTTATGGGCTATACACCATCGCTCGTTTCGGGTGTGTGGGTAGGTGGCGAAGATCGAAGCATACACTTCGATAATACTGCTGAAGGTCAAGGTGCTAGTATGGCCTTGCCAATCTGGGCAATATACATGCAAAAAGTATTTAAAGATAATAGCTTAGGTTATTCGTTGAACGAAGTATTTGAAATACCTGAAACATTTAATGTAAATCAGGGTTGCGAAGAAAATATGTTCGATTAGTGTTTAGAGAATTTAGTTTTTATAGAAATTATTTTCTAATGAAATTATTTTTTAAAAATAATAGAATCAAGCGCGCTTTTAGCGTAATGTGAAAGTTGATGAAAAAGTACATATTCCTCTTTGTTTTTAGTGCAATGCATTTATTGGCTTTTTGTCAATGGAATACCGATCGTATACTTACCATTGGTCGAAATGCCTTGTACTTCGAAGATTATGTGCTTTCTATTCAGTATTTTAATCAGGTTATAAAAATTAAACCGTATATGGCCGAACCTTATATGTATAGGGCAATGGCTAAAATACAATTGGGTGATGATAAAGGAGCTGAACTGGATGCGACTGAAGCACTCGAACGTAATCCTTTTTTACCCGAAGCTTACTATATTCGTGGTTTTGCGCGGCGTAAAGCTGGTGATTACAAGGAGGCGGTAAAAGATTTTTCAACAGCTTACGATTTCAGCCCCAATAGCCTCAATCTGTTGCTGAATAGAATGGATACCTATGTGCGTTTAGAGAAATACGAGGAGGCTATGAACGACCTGAATGTGTATGCTAAACAAAGTCCAAAAAACAAACAATTACTCTACGAAAAAGGAGTGATACAAATGTTGATGAAAGATACAGTTGCTGCACAAAAAACTTTCGAAGAGTATGCACGTACAGATAGTACCAACTCACAAGCATGGAGTGCGTTGGCTCTTTTTAAACTTCAAAAAGATAGCATCGAAGGAGCTTATGCTGATTATTCAAAAGCTATAAAACTCAAAAGCACAAATCCTGGAGATTATATCAATAGAGGTATTGTAAATGTGCGTCGGAAGAACTTTCGCGAAGCGCTAAAGGATTATGATAAAGCGATAGCGTTGGATAAAACCAATGTGCTAGCCTATTACAATAGAGGTTTGTTGCGAGCCAATTTAGGTGATAATAATAACGCATTGGCCGATCTCGAAAAAGTTGTTGCAAGCGATACTACTCAGATAGAAGCTTATTACCGTAAAGCTGTTATTCAGAATAGTTTGAAAATGTATAAAAAATCCATCTCCGATTTTACGAAAATCATTCAAAATCATCCTACTTTTTTACCAGCATATTGGGGTTTAGCCGAAGCTTATGATGGATTGAAAAATAAGACAGAGGCATTCCGATATAGGCAAATGGCTTATAATATCGAAAAGAATAAAGATCAAATTCAGAAAAAGAAAAAAGATGATCTTGTTGCTGATAATAAAATTGATAAAGGCAAAGCAAAAACTGGTACCAGCAAAAAAACAGAGGTTTTTAATCGTTTTGTAACAAAGAATATTGATGATTCGCAATCTGATACGAAATACGGCGAGACACAGCGTGGAAATATTCAAAATAAATTTGCTGATTTAATAAATGAGCGTAATTTCGTGCTTACATATTATGCTAAACCCGATGAGTTGCGTCGTACCAATCTGTATCATGCAGTTGTCGAAGATTATAACAAACTTAAAAAACTGAGCTCGCCACTCAAAATTACCAATATCGAAATACCATTAACTTCGGATTTGGTGAACATGCATTTTGAAGCAATTAACACCATGTCCAATCGTTTGCAGGGCAGTCAATCGGATGCGGATTTACTCTATAATCGCTCTATGGAATTTGCTATGGTTCAGGATTTTAATAGTTCTGTGGATGATTTAAATGCAGTGCTTAGCCTGAATCCAAACTTTACATTGGCCTATTTTAGTAGAGCTAATGTGCGTTACAAATTAGTAGAATACAATAAAAGCATAAAAGTAGAAGATGCTGGATTTACAATAAATAATGAGCTTGAACAATCAAAAAAAAATGCTCTCGATAACAAATACAAATACGAAGTTGAAATGATTATGCGCGATTTGGATAAGGTTATTGAACAGCAACCAAGTTTTGCTTTTGCTTACTTCAATAAGGCAAATATTGTTTGTACTCAAAAAGATTTTTCGGCTGGCATTTCTTATTATTCAATAGCTATTCAAAAAGATCCTGATTTTGCAGAGGCATATTTTAATCGTGGGCTTACTTATCTTTTTATTGGTGAAGATACGAAAGGAATTTCCGATTTAAGTAAAGCAGGCGAGTTAGGTATTTATCAAGCCTATAATCTTATTCAGCGGTTTAGTAAGTAGTTTTCTATCTAAAAATTTAATTTTGTTTATATTTTACTTAAAATGGCACATTTTCATTCTGTGTGTGCAAACTTTTCGGTATGTATAAAAATACAGAATTACATATCTTTCTGATTATCAATAATAAAAAATATCTTTTAAAATAATTGCTTATTTCATTGAAAATGAGAAATAATTATACTAATTTTGCAGTCGAAATTTCGAATACGGAAAAAATTCTTTAATTCGAAAATGAAAGGCATTTAGCTTTGGAATTTCTGTAAATAATTTAAGTTTTAAAAATATATTATTTCAATAATCATCAAATTTCTTCGTCATGAATCTTACTCACATTGAACATTTAGGTATTGCTGTAAAAAGTCTTGAAACTGCTATCCCATATTACGAAAACGTATTGGGTTTGAAGTGTTATGCGGTTGAAGAGGTAGCTGAACAAAAAGTTAAAACAGCATTTTTCAAAGTTGGTCAAACAAAAATCGAATTACTTGAATCAACTGATCCTGAAGGACCAGTAGGTAAATTTATCGAGAAAAAAGGCGAAGGTGTACACCACGTTGCATTTGCCGTAGAAGGTCTACAAGAAACACTTGATTTAGTAGCCGAAAGAGGTGTTACTTTGATCGACAAAGCTCCACGTAAAGGTGCTGAAGGTTTAAATATCGCATTTCTTCATCCAAAATCAACATTTGGAGTGTTAACAGAACTTTGCGAAGATCCCAGTAAATAATTCATCAACCGAAAATTCACTTACAACGAAACATGGGGGCATGTGATCCTTCATGTGGCTGTTGTAGGTTTTATAAATATTAAACCAAATGGATAATAAACAAAAAGTTAAAAATCTGATCGACTTGCGCGTACAAGCCAAGTTGGGAGGTGGCGAGAAGCGTATTGCTTCACAGCATGCAAAAGGAAAATTCACGGCTCGTGAGCGCATCGATATGTTGCTCGATGAGGGTAGTTTCGAAGAGTTGGATATGTTTGTAACGCACCGTTGCAATAACTTCGGACTTGAAAAAGAAAAATACCTCGGCGATGGTGTTGTAACTGGTCATGGTACAGTTGATGGCCGTACAGTATTTTTATTTGCACAAGATTTCACCGTTTTTGGAGGTTCACTTTCGGAAACTATGGCACTTAAAATTTGTAAGGTAATGGATATGGCCATGAAAATGGGTTGTCCTATTATAGGTATCAACGATTCGGGTGGTGCTCGTATTCAAGAAGGTGTTACTTCGCTTGCTGGTTATGCCGAAATTTTCCAACGCAACATTATGGCGTCTGGTGTTATTCCTCAGATTTCGGCCATCTATGGTCCTTGTGCTGGAGGTGCGGTTTATTCTCCTGCATTGACCGACTTTGTGTTAATGACCGAAGAGAACTCTTACATGTTTGTGACTGGTCCTAAAGTTGTTAAATCGGTAACTGGCGAAGATGTATCGACTGAAGACTTAGGAGGAGCTGATGTTCACTCAGGTAAATCGGGTGTATCGCACTTTAAAGTTGAAAACGAAGAAGAAGGTACTTTATTAATTCGTAAGTTGTTAACTTACTTACCACAAAATAACTTAGAAGAAGCTCCAATAGTTGATACAAAAGATCCTATCGATAGACTTGAAGATAGCTTAAATTCAATGATTCCGGATAATCCGAACATGCCTTACGACATGAAAAACGTTATTCATTCAATTGTTGATAATGGCGAATTCCTTGAAGTACACCGTAATTATGCTCGTAATATTATTGTTGGTTTTGCACGTTTCAATGGCGTATCAACAGGTATTATTGCTAATCAGCCTAACTTCTTAGCAGGTGTGCTCGATTGTGATGCTTCACGTAAAGCAGCTCGTTTTGTACGTTTTTGCGATGCATTCAATATCCCAATTCTTACGTTGGTTGATGTTCCTGGTTTCTTACCTGGATCTGGTCAAGAGTATGCGGGTATCATTATTCACGGTGCTAAATTGATGTTTGCTTATGGCGAGGCTACTGTTCCAAAAGTAACTATTACGCTTCGTAAATCGTACGGTGGTGCACACGACGTAATGAGCTGTAAACAACTTCGTGGTGACTTTAATTACGCTTGGCCAACAGCCGAAATTGCGGTTATGGGAGCTGCTGGAGCTATCGAAGTATTGGAAGGACGTTCAATTAATGCAATTACTGACCCAGCTGAGAAAGCGGCTTATATAGCAGAAAAGGTTGCTGAATACAACGATAAGTTTGCTAATCCATACAATGCTGCTTCTTATGGTATTATCGATGATGTTATTGAACCACGTAATACACGTTTCCGTGTTATCCGTGCATTCCAAGCATTACAAACTAAAAAAGTGGTTAATCCTTTACGTAAACACTGTAATATACCATTATAATTATGACACTATTATATATTGACTCGTGGGCAGAACTGCTTGTAGGTTCAGTTATTGGGATAGTGGTTGTATTTATTGCACTCTCAATATTGGTGTTGCTTTTTGAATTATTACAATATGTTATATTGAGTTCATCCAAAAAGAAACAAGTAAAAGCAGGTAAAAAACTAGAGGATTTGAAAGAAATTCCGGCAACGGAAATTGCAGCAATATCAATGGCTTTGCACTTGTATATGAATGATATGCATGATGAGGAAAGTAACATTATTACGATTAAACGTATTGAAAGACGTTATTCTCCTTGGAATTCAAAAATTTATGGTCTTAATAACACAATTCACAGATAATGAAAAAATTTGATTTTAATATAAACGGCGACGATTACAACGTACATATCAAATCCGTAGAAGGAGATGTTGCCGAAATAGAAGTAAATGGTACGCCCTATACGGTAAATATTAAACAAGAGGTGAAAACATCAAAAACACCTACTTTGGTTCGTAAAGAAACACCTAGTAAAGCATCTACAGAACGTACGGTCGAAAATATGACCCCTGCTGCTAGTAGTTCTAAACCTAGTGGTAAAGCAATCAAATCGCCACTTCCTGGAAGTATTATCAAAGTTATGGTAAATGAAGGTGATTCGTTTGTTGAAGGTGATGTGCTTTTGGTTATGGAATCGATGAAAATGGAGAATAACATATTGGCCGAACGTAGTGGTACGGTTGTAAAAGTATGTGCTCCTGCTGGATCTGCAGTTCTTCAGGACGAAGATTTGTTACTTGTTCAATAGATAATAATAAACTTATGAGAGACTTAAAAATTAAAATAGGTTTATTGCTTGTCATTTTAGGTTTGTGTTTGCCAGTTGGGCTTTTTGCTCAATCTGCTGGCGAAAGCTCGCTTATGATGGATAGCTTGCAAAAATTCTGGAACAGTACCAGCTTTGCAAACTTTGAAGCAAAATACCTTGTAATGATAGCTGTTGGTATAGCATTTTTGTATTTAGGAATTGCTAAAAACTGGGAGCCATTATTGCTAGTGCCAATTGGTTTTGGTATTATTGTGGGTAACGTACCTTTTACTGAGGGTTACCAAATTGGTATTTATGAGCAAGGTTCAGTAATGAATATCTTGTATAGCGGTGTTGTTTCGGGTTGGTATCCTCCCTTAATCTTTTTGGGTATTGGTGCTATGACCGATTTTTCGACGCTTATTGCAAATCCTAAATTGTTATTATTAGGTGCTGCTGCGCAACTTGGTATTTTTGCTGCCTTTATTGGTGCGTATGCGCTTGGTTTTACACCTGTACAAAGTGGTGCTATTGGTATTATTGGTGGTGCTGATGGCCCTACGGCTATTTTCTTAGCGTCGCGTTTGGCTCCCGAGTTGTTGGGCGCTATTGCTGTAGCAGCTTATTCGTATATGGCTTTAGTGCCTGTTATTCAGCCACCAGTTATGAAGTTGTTGACAAATAGCAAAGAGCGTGTTATTCACATGAAACCACCTCGTCAGGTGTCGAAAATTGAGAAAATTGCGTTTCCAGTGGTTGGTTTGTTGCTCACAACCTTTATTTCGCCTAGTGCAATGCCATTGTTGGGAATGTTGTTCTTTGGTAACTTGCTTAAAGAGTCGGGCGTAACAGAGCGTTTAGCAGAAACTGCACGTTTTGCATTAATCAATACAATTACAATTTTATTAGGACTTACAGTTGGTGCTTCAACGCAAGCGGATAAATTTTTAACAACAGATTCGATGTTGATATTTGGATTGGGAGCTGCTTCGTTTGTAATTGCTACTGCGGGTGGTGTTTTATTTGCCAAATTTATGAATTTATTTTTGAAGGAAGGCGATAAAATTAACCCACTTATTGGATCGGCAGGAGTTTCGGCAGTACCTGATTCAGCTCGTGTTTCGCAAGAAGTAGGATTGCACTACGATAAAAACAATCACTTGCTTATGCATGCCATGGCGCCTAATGTAGCTGGTGTAATTGGTTCAGCTGTAGCTGCTGGTATTTTATTAAGTATGCTAACGTAGTAGGTCGATTTTAAT
>JAGNPC010000334.1 GCA_017989795.1 Paludibacter sp.
ATAAATTTTTGGAGGTCGCTAAACGCATGAATATTCATGCCGAGTTGATTACCGAAGATGACGCCACGCGTTTGATGGAGTTTGATGGTCTGTTTATTCGAACCACCACGTCGCTCAACCACTACACGTATAATTTATCGCAGAAAGCGGCACTCAACGGCATGGTGGTGATTGATGATCCACAGTCGATTATTCGCTGCACCAATAAAGTATATCTGTCGGAATTATTCGAAAAAGGGAAAATTTCCGCTCCAGCGTCGCTCTTGTTGTTCCGTTCGCAGGACTATACATTTGAAGCCGTGAGTGCCCAAATTGGTTCACCATTTATCATTAAAATTCCTGATGGTTCGTTTTCTATTGGTATGCGTCGTGTCACGAATGAAGCGGAATTTAAAGAAGCTATCGAACATCTGTTTCAACATTCGTCTATTTTATTGGTGCAAGAGTATATTCCTACGGAGTTCGACTGGCGTGTGGGCGTTTTAAATGGCGAACCCCTATTTGCTTGTAAATATTACATGGCCAAAGGACATTGGCAAATCTACAATCACGCCGTCACGGGTAAAAATCTGTGTGGTCCGTGGGAAACTGTTCCTATTTATCAAGTGCCTTCAAAAGTGCTCGATTTGGCGGTAAAAGCGTCTGCTTTGATTGGTAAAGGGTTGTATGGAGTTGACCTCAAAGTGGTGAATGGCAAACCGATGGTAATTGAAATCAACGATAATCCAAGTATCGACCACGAAGTAGAAGATGCGGTTATTGGCGATGAACTGTACTACCGTATTTTGCACTATTTTGTGAGCAAACTCAACCAAATGCACGCCGCTTTATGATTCCAGCAGTTGTTATAGAAACTGGTAAATTGAGCCATTTGCCCGATGTGGTAGCACTCGAAAAAGCCTGTTTTGGTACCGACCAATTCTCAAAACGGCAATTGGCTTATTTGATGACGAAAGCGCAAGGCGCATTTTTGGTGGCGTGTTACGAAGCGCGTGCGGTGGGTTATGTGTCGTTGGTGTGTCGAGCGAATTCTACCAATTTACGCATCTATTCTATTGCGGTAGATCCTGCGTTTCAAGGGCAACACGTGGGGCAGTTATTGCTCGATAAAACGCTCCAATTTGCGCACGAACAGCAGTTGCAACAAATCAGCCTAGAAGTGAATGTAAATAATGCTTCCGCTATTGGCTTTTACCAGAAAAACGGATTTCAAACCGTCGGTCTTATTCCTGCCTATTACCACGATGGCTCAGCCGCTTACAGAATGCGGTTAGAGGTGTGAGGTTTTATTGTATAAATCAGATTTTATGTTTTACACGAATCCATTTTTGGATAAATCAAGTGATAAAATAGGTATAACGGTCTGATAGATTAAACGAATGCTGCTTTTTGTAATTTTTCCAAAGCTAAGTATATAAATTTTTGATTAGAAAACAAGCTCTTTTTTCTATCACTCCAACTTTCAATATTATGAGTAACATCTTCAATAGTGGTAACTTTCTTTTCGGATACTATGTAATCAACTGTTGATAATAATTCTAAACCAAATGCCGAATAGAATCCAGTCAAAAATGCTTTAGTCTTGTTTGTTATTTCATTAAAAAGGATATTCTCAGGCTGTCCTAAATAGGTTTTTATTTCATTTTCTCCATCAAACATAATGCCTAGTTCTTCAAATGGTTTCTTATCTTTTGAACTATAACCAGTAATATAACTTCCGTTTAGATAATACAACACATGCTTAACTTTACCAGAATAGGGACCGTAGAAGTTCGGTTGGAAATCTAATTTAAATTCTTCCTTTGCACCAAAACGTTGTAAAAAGTAAGCTGATTTTTCGGCAGAAAATTCTGATACAAATTCACCATTACGTACTAAATCATAAAGTACAGAGAGTAACATTGCACGAGCAGGAGTTAGTTTTATACGCTCTTTCTTCATTGCTTCACGAATAATAGCATTAGGCTCGTATATTTGAATATCACAGTCCAAATCAGATAAAATATTTTCAATCATTTTTTTTACGGTACTCCATTCTAGCCCACCATTTCCTGCTCCAAGTGGTGGGACTGCTATTGATTTTATTCTTCGTTCTTTTATTATACGAGCAAGATCTTTTAATCCACTTTCGATATACACATATTCCGAGGGTTTGTGCCAATCTGTTTTAGTGGGGAAATTGATAATTATTTTTTGACCTTCCAACAAAGAAGAGTCCTCTGTTACGAATAGTTTTCCAACCTGTACTTCTTTTGCTTTACAGGCTTTTTCGTACAGTTTGTAATTATTCGGATATTGATTCTTGAATTGCAAAGCAATTCCTTTTCCCATTACGCCAACTGTGTTCACTGTATTTACTAATGCTTCGGCTTTACTTTCAAGTAAGTTGCCTTCGATGAATTGTATCATAATTTGTCAGAAATAGCAATCTGGTTTTACATAAATTTTATTTTCAGGAATTCCCATTGCAAGCAAACGAATCTTTGCTTCTTCGTTGAACACAACCCAGCCAATAATGGCAGTAGTTGGTACGTCTGTTTCGACTAAAAATTCAGCCTCTTTACGTCGTTTTAGGTCGAGGTCACCATCTTTACGCCAATAAGTTGCATTTATGGCCTTTTTATCAAGAATTGTATCAATTTTAAGTAAATCTTTTTGCTCATAAAAATCGGACAATCCATCAACTGCATGCCCATTGGAAAACAAAAAAGGTAAATTGTGGTCTACTATTTTTTGAACTGAACTAATACAATAAACAATATCTTTAGCTGGAGTAATCGAAACTCCGTTATACCCTTTCTGAATAACATAAAGCATAGGCATGCGTGCACCAAAGTAAAAAGGAATATAATTACCTAGTTTATTCCCATTAGGTAAATCAAAATTATTTCGCGTACTTATTATACTATTATCGCCTATCGCTTTGTAGCTTTTATTTGTATGAGTGGAAGACACGTGAGTAACTCCATGTTCAAGAATGTGAGGCACATTTTCAATATGGGTCATGCGATACAAATATGTTTTATTTAAATCAGGCATTCTATTTTCAAGTGATTTGCAAATATAGTTATTT
>JAGNPC010000060.1 GCA_017989795.1 Paludibacter sp.
GTCCAAACGCTGATACGCACACATTACCTGTCGCACATCGGCATCCTGCACCAGCGATTTAAAGGCCGGAAGGTAAGTCTCCCACAACTCGCGCGGGTCCACCTTGTTCAGATTCAATTCATGACGACTCCATTCCGGTCCGGAATGAACGGCATAATGTTTGGCACAGGCCAATAATTTGCGATATTTGGCATCATCGGGTCCCTGAAGACCTTTCACCACCTGAACTCCCATGCGCGAAGTCAGATAAGGGTCTTCACCGTACGTTTCCTGTCCACGTCCCCAGCGAGGATCGCGGAAAATATTGACATTGGGTGTCCACACCGAAAGGCTCAGGAATCGTTTGTTCTCGTTGCCGCGTTTCAACCAAAGATTATATTTTGCACGTGCCTCATCCGATACGGCATTGTAAATCCGGTACAACAATTTATCGTTGAATGAAGCAGCCATCCCAATCGGTTCGGGAAAAACGGTTACGCTATCGTTGTTAGCAAATCCATGAAGCGCTTCGCTCCACCAATTGAATTTTTTAATTCCCAAACGTGGTATAGCATCCGACTGATCGCACATCAACGTGGCTTTTTCTTCCAGCGTTAATCTGGATATAAGATCTTTTGCCCGTTCATCCAAACTCAGATTTGGATTCTGAAACGGAAAAGCTTGTCCGTTGACCACAAAAGCCAATAGCAAAAACGGAATTATAAGTAAAGTCTTGACGCCAGAAAAAAAAGAGTCCTTAACAGTAATAGACATAAGAATATATTGATTTTTAAGAGTCAAAAAAAATAAATCTAGTGCAGCTTTTTCATACAATCCAGAAAAAAATCCGTCATCAACTTAAGATTAGCATCTACATGCACACCCGGTCCGTGCTGACCGTTGGGTACAAGATAAAACTGACTTTTCACTCCGGCTTTCTGAAGAGCATCAAAAAGTAATTCGCTTTGGCAATGTGGAACGACACGGTCTTTATCTCCATGAAAAATTAAAAATGGAGGATCGGACGGATCAACATAAGTAATAGGGCTTGCCAATAAACATTTCTCTTTATTTTCCTGAATTGGGGCACCGATGTAAGCTGAGGCTGGCGAGTTGGCAACGTTGTGTATAAAATCGGTTCCACCACACGAGTCTATCAACAGCATGTTTGTAGGACCAAACCAATCCACTACAGCATCAACCGAACTACTGTATTGAGTATATGGCCCTACATTTCCTTCGATGTCCACAGCTACAGTTCCTAATGTTTGCTGCTTCACATTGCGCGATGTGCCCGCCATTGCTGCCATATTTCCGCCCGATGAGCTACCAGAAACTCCAATAAAACCGGTATCGAATTTATATTTATCAGCATTGGCTCTTAAAAACCGAATAGCAGCTTTAATATCGTTGACTGGTGCCGGGAATTTCGCATCCATACTTGAACGATGGTTGGGCATCACCACTGCAAAGCCGGCATCGAGCAGTGCTTTTCCAACAGTGTTCAAATCAGCACCTTTTGACCGATTAGAGAACCAGGCACTACCATAAATATAAACTACTACCGGGTAGGTTTTCTTTTCCAGTTTCGGAAGATAGATATCAAGTTTATGATAGACAGCCGAATCTGAAGCATAACTCACATCTTTCCAACATTGTGAATACTCCTGCGAGAAAATATTCAGCGAAATAATCGCCATCAAAAGCAAGGCAACTTTTTTCATAATTTATATATATATTATTTTTGAAACAACAAAGGAGCCAATTCACGTAAACTACGTCTCCACGTCAGAAATTCGTGTGCTGTATTTTCGGAAACAAATGAAACGGCATTTATGGTTGCAGCCTTTAGTTCGTCAGCAGCGTTCTTTACTCTGTCGGGATTCTCGCGACTACCACAGCTCAGAAAAATCAACTTAAGTTTTGATTTGTCTTTAATGTCGGATGGAGCATAGGTCCCTCCACTCAAGAGAGCATAGTGTGAAAACACATCAGGTCGAGCCAGCGTAATCGTTTTGGTTTCCATTCCACCCATTGATAAACCAGCCATTGCCCTATTCTCCTGATTTGCTTTAGTCCTGAAATGACTATCCACATAGGGAATAAGCTCGTCGAGCAAAACAGTTTGGAAGTGTTCAATTTTGAAGTCAGCCATTCTACCCCATTTGGTTTCGTTTGTCATGCCATAGGTCATCACAATTATAAATGGTTTAATTTTGCCTTCGGCAATAAGGTTATCCATTATCAAATGTGCACAACCCTGATTCGTCCAAGCAGTTTCGTCTTCGCCCCATCCGTGTTGAAGATAAAGAACCGGGTAACGTTCTTTTGTGCTTTTATCGTAGCCCGGAGGTGTATATACAAATGCTCTGCGTGAGGTATTTGTACTTTTCGAAGGAAATAACACCTGACCTACATGTCCATGAGGGACATCCTTCAGGGCGTAAAAATCTTTGTCAGTGGCAGGAATTTCAATACCACTCTCCCAACGGCATGAACCAAAATAGTTTTTTGCTCCAGGGTCGTTGAATGTACCACCATCCACAGTAAGATGATAATAATGGAAACCTTCGTCCATGGGACCTTCGGTAGTTCCCATCCAGGTACCATCTTCCGCTTTGGCGAGTACAGTACCTCCACGACCACCCAAGCCAAGGCTCACCGACACACTTTGAGCATTCGGAGCCACTACTTTAAAACGGGCATAACCCTGTGAGTTTACTTGAGGATATTGCTGACCGGGCTGATTTAATACAGATTGTGTGAAGTCCTCCTTAATTTCCTGAGCCGAAACGATGGCAGTTACCATCGTAAATGCCATTAAAATGGTTGAAATCTTTTTAAACATGGTAATAGATTTATTAATGAGAAGTAAGTTATTGATGAGAAATTACAATTTTTTGATTATCGATAATATACAGTCCGTTTTTTAATGTAGTAACAGCTTCATTTCTTTTCACTTGTTTTTTCAATAGCTTTCCGAGAACTGAATATACATCCACCAGGTCATCTCCTGATTTATCTGCTGAATAAATCGATAACCCGGTCGTTTCTTCGGTAGCATCTGCTTTATTGGTAACGTAGACATTATCAAGGACTAAATCGCCACCAGCCGACCAAAATCGAACTGCCGTAATGTGTGCTGGTGATATAACCGTACCATTATCGGTAGTAATATTCTTCAAGTCAATAATAAGTTGTTTCGTACCCTCCCATTTGTATTCTTTTGATTCGGTCGTTCCATTTTTTACTTTTACATGCGTACCCCAGGGATAATTAAAGGTGCCAAACTTAAACACCAAGTACCTATAGTCGGATAAATCGATACCATTTGCAAAACTCCATCCTGCTTGTCCCCATTGAGAGATATGCAATGTATGAGTCAAATTATCAAAGGTATTAACACCAAACATGGTCAGGTTCATTGCTTCGGAAAGTAAGAGGAAATACGATGTTTTTACCGGAATTGTTTTTTCAAGGCCACCATAACGAATGGTTATCGATGCAGTGCCGGTTTTTTTAGTACTTATTCTTCCGGGCGAAGCTACTGCAATGCTATTATCGCTACTTTGATAAGTCGCTTTTGCACTTACATAATCGCTAGTACCATCAGTAAACGATGCTTTTACTAATACGTAGAAATCACTTCCAACTGATAATTGAAGAGGGACATTGGTATTGATAGCCTGCAGATCGGAACCTAAAACTTCCAGATTACTTATTGTGCGAGTGCGTGGACTAACATACTCCTTAAACCAGTGATATACTGGCCAGGGGCATGCCTCAGGATCGTTTAGGAAAGTATATGAAAGTCCAGCAGCAGGAGCTTCATCTTTAAAATCGGCCAACTTGGCAGCATCGGTAAAAAGTAACCAACTTACATTTTCCGAGTTGTCGATAATGTATTTAAAATTTGCACCAAAGCCTGTACCACCCACAAAACTGGTTGTACTTTTTCCCCACGATGCATTGTATTGCTCGGGAGCCCAATCCATTTCGGTAACCATAATTGGTGCCCAGTCGGCTACTGGCTTAATTGAATTATCCCATTCGCGCTGAAAAGACAAATAACCGTTTGAGCTACCAAACCACCCTGGATACAAGTGAATTGCATATCCAATATTGGTCCCTTGCACAGGATACTTTGTAAACCCAGCATACGACGACTGATAACCCAAACCTGGCACCCACAAAATATTATTCGCTCCGTTATTTCTGATTACGTCGACAATGGATTGCATGTATTTTTGTAGGTTTTCAAATTTCGCATCGCCATTCGACCCATAGGTACCATCGGTTCCAAGTATTTGAATAGGCTCATTGCCTAATTCGAACATGATATTGGGATGGTTTTTAAGGGTAGGGTGGTTACTTACAATATTCCAAACCGTTTTCAGATATTGATTATACACATCGTTATTTGAAATTTTTTCGGGAAAAACTCCGGGAGGGCGCATTACGACATACAATCCCTTTGACACACAGTAGGTAGCCATAGGCACAAATACTTCGTCAAGATATTGACGAAAACGGGTTTCGTTAAAACACTCTTCACCTTCGTAACGTCCCTGACAGCCGGGTGTATTGCTCCAATATGGATCCATGTGCAATCGTACAAAATTCACCTCCCAACCGGCTTGTAAAATTTTATCAATTAAATTTTTATTGTAAGTCAAGCATCCACTGACATTGTAATTATTCCAGCCAAAACTATTAAAGAAAGGACTGTATGTTTGCGCAAAACCCCGCAAATTCATTTTGTTCCCATTTGAGTCTTTGAGGTACCTACCGTCTATGTGCAATGCTGGTAAAGTGGCATTTGCATTCAAATGAATGAAAATAAAGAAGCTAAAAATAAAAAGGAATGTATTGGTATGTTTTTTCATCGTTATTTTGAAGGACTATTTGAGTATTTTTCAAGATCAGCGTTTGTTACTGTTTTAAACAATAGTTGCGAAAACATAAACAGATTTTGTTTCCAAACCTTAAAGTCGTGAAAACCATCAGGGATTACCTGATACACATGAGGTATCTGATTGCTTTGCATAAAATCATGTGTACGCGTGCTAAAAGGTATTAGTCCATCTTTATCGCCACACGAAATCCAAAGAAGTTTTAGTCGTTTTTTTGCCATATCAACATCCGGCACTAGCTCAGTTGGAGCTTTCGTATTCGGTGCCGACGAGAAACCGCCCACCCAGGCAAAGGTATTCAGATTGCCCAATCCAAAGTTTAGCGACTGTCCGCCACCCATCGAGAGTCCTGCCAAAGCACGGTTTTCACGATCTTTCAGTACCGAAAAATTTTGTTCTACAAAAGGAATTAAATCGTTGAGCAAATCCTTTTCAAAAGTAGCAAATGCCTGTACTTTGGGCGCTTCCATTATATTACCTACTGCACGGTCGTCTTTCATGGCTCTACCGTTGGGCAACACAACAATCATAGGTTCAATCTTATTTTTTGCATACAAATTATCAAGAATCACATTGGGTTTACCCTGTACGAACCATTCTTTTTCGTCGCCTCCAATGCCATGTAGCAGGTACAATACTGGATATTTCTTAGCAGATGAATATCCGGGTGGAGTATAAACAAGTGCCTTACGGGTGCTACCAACGGTAGTTGATTGATAGTGAATTGTATCAATTTTACCATGAGGAATACTTGTGTTTTCGATGTCGAAATCGGCTGGTATGGTGCTGAAAATTTTTGTATTGGAATAGGTTAGCACAGTTGTTGGTGCCGGAGAGAGTTGTGCCAATGCCAAATGAGAGATAAGGGTACAAATAAAAAGTACGTTGAGTTTCATTTTGTCAGAATTGAAAGTGATTAATAATATATATCAGATTTTTTAGAGACAATCAACGCACTCGTTTATTGAACACCCCAGACAGTAAGCAGTTGAGCAGCGTAACGTTTACCAAGCTCTCTGTAACCGGCGGCACTAAAATGAAGTCGATCGGCAACACCCTCGCATCCCATAGAGGGAACAATATAACTGTTTGGAATAGTCTGTGGCAAAGTAGCGATAATAGCATTCATCGATGCACAGGCTCCATTTTGGTCGGTGTTTACAACTTCGCCAGCCAACAGAGGCACTTTTGTAGGATCGAGGTTTAAATCCTTCATTAAGTTATCGTACACCTTCTTCACTTTGGCGGGCCACTCCTTGTCACCTGTGTTCGACTCACCCTGATGCAAAAGTATCCCTTTGATTACACCTGATTTTTGGGCAATTTTTGCCATTTCCACTAAACGTGCATACGGATTATCATCGTAACTTTTTACCATATTCTTCAACCAGTCGGGCGAGCTTGCAATATACGATTGGCAATTGTCTTTGTCGAACAATTCAATTTTGCAACCACCTATCGAAACATTGATAATTCCGACACTGGCATTATGAGGTAACTTAGTTAGCAATGTACGTCCAAAGTAATCGGCAGGAGTAAGTCCCGTATTGCAGCGACACAAAGGAGGTTTAGCAGTGTACCAATTCCCTTTCTGACGACCTGTGCCGGCACAATCAACCGCCGCAAGCACCTTAAACCGAGCATCTATGTTCAATGTGTCTTCCGCTTCGAAACGGGCATTCCCTTCCATATTCGATTGCCCAAGACAGAGAAAAATATGAAAGTTTTTATCCTGCGCTAAAGCGCTAAAGTACAGCAGACTAAATAAGAGTATTAATGTTTTTGTTTTCATCTGTTTATAATTGATTTTGTTATTTGTCAGATGGAACTTACCATGTTAAAATAATCATTACTTTGTGTGTTAATAATTATTTTAACATGGACGTTTCATGTGTTTGTAATTGATTTTTTAGTTGTCGGAAGGACATTTGATAAAAGTATATCAGTTTATTTTGAAGCTTCATCAATTAAGAGTTTTACAAGATTCTTAGCCTTGTAATCTCTGTCAAATAATAGTGGATAATCCGTACGACCACGCACCGGAAAATTATTTTTCCACGACCCTTTATCGCTCACACCCCAAAGTGTAACACGTGTAATCTTATCTTTATGTTTTAAAAACAGCTTGAAAAAATCAAGATAACGGTTTTCCCATCGTTTTTCAGCTTCAGCCGGAATTCCCGTTTTATAGGGGTTAATTTTCTCTTGATATGCAGCCATATCAGATATATTGGCACCTCTGTTGCCCTGCGGAGTAGGCAGTGCACTTAAATCCAACTCGGTAATCATTACTTTAGCTCCAGTTGAAGCATAAGCTTGAATACTTTTTTCGAACTCTGTAAGCCCGGGATAATCCATACCAATATGCCCCTGCATACCAATACCATCTACCTTAACACCCTGGTTTTTGAGCCAGGTTACCATTTTTACCACACCATCGCGTTTAGCAGGAATGGCCATCGAATAATCATTATAGTACAATTCAACATCAGGGTCTGCTTCGTGTGCAAACTGAAAAGCAAGCTTGATGAAGTCTTCACCAATAATCTGATAAAATTTACTTTTTCTATACGAACCATCGTCCTCAATGGCTTCGTTCACCACATCCCAACCTTTTACTTTTCCTTTAAAATGCTTCACCACAGTATAAATATGACTACGCATACGTTCAATCAATACATCGCGAGTTACTTCTTTGCCATCATTATCCACAAAAAACCAACGTGGAGTTTGCGAATGCCAAATAAGCGTATGTCCTGTGATAAACATCTTGTTTTTTTGTCCGTAATCAATAAATCGATCCGCATCGTCAAAAAAGAATTTACCTTCGCGCGGTTGAAGTTTCTCACTTTTCATACAATTTTCGGCTACGATAGCACTAAACTGTGATGGAACAACCCGATTGGCTCTACTATCTTTCTCCAAATACTGATCTCTATTTAAAGCAACGCCTATGTAAAAATCATTTTGAAATGCTTCACGTAATGTGCTAGGCTGTTGTGCATGCAAGCCGATATACACCTGACCTATAAAAATTAAAAACAATGCAACTTTTTTCATTTTGATTAGAATATTAAATTTAACAAACGCTCTTGCTACAATTGAAGCTTTGAAGCAACAGCAAAAATACAATATAAGCAGTATTACATTACTGAAAATTTAAACAATATGTTTCAAATTTCAGATACTAATCATTTATTGTAACAGCATTTTGCAAACTCACTCAAATACTGAACTAGAAATATCTTATATTAAAATACATATATCTAAAAACTGCTATTAGCCTGATGGCTAGTAATTATTTTTGTAAATATCAAAAATTAATAGTTTAAAATACAAAACACGGTTATAAACAATAATAAACATAAATTCAAACAATCAAAATTATGCTAGCATTACATTACAGCAGACACGTTTTTATAGTGTGTGCCATGTTGACTTTAATTTTCCAGAACGGAAATGGAACAAATCTAAAAAAGAGCAACACAAAAAAATTACCTTTGTTTTCGAATTTCAGCTACCAGGGCGACGATGCAATTTACAAAAGCTATTCTCTTAAAGCCAATGAATTTCATAATCCAATTTTACAAGGATGTTACCCCGACCCAGCTATTTGTCGTAAGGGAGACGACTTCTACATGGTTTGCTCTTCCTTTGCCTTCTTTCCGGGTGTGCCCATTTTTCACTCTCAAGATTTGGTTAATTGGAAGCAAATAGGACATGTACTTGATCGTGAATCGCAATTGAAAGTGTTCGATACAGGAATGAGTGCAGGTGTATATGCCCCCGCCATAAAATACAACCCCTACAACGAAACTTTTTATATGATTACAACGCAATTTGCAGGTGGTTTTGGCAACATCGTTGTAAAAACAAAAGATCCATTAAAAGGATGGAGCGATCCGTACAAACTAAACTTTGATGGTATTGACCCTTCATTGTTTTTTGATAATAATGGCAAAGCTTACGTGGTTCACAACGATGCCCCAGCCAGAGGCCAAGAATTGTACAATGGGCATCGCGTTATTAAAGTATGGGAATATGATTTACAAAACGATCAGGTAATTGCAGGAACCGATAAAGTTATTGTAAATGGTGGAGTTGACCTTAGCAAACGTCCAATATGGATTGAAGCTCCTCATATGTACAAGAAAAATGGCAAATACTACTTGATGTGCGCCGAAGGAGGTACAGGTGGAAATCACTCAGAAGTGATCTTTAAAAGTGATAATCCCAAAGGCCCATTCATTCCTGCTGCCAACAACCCTATTCTATCGCAACGCCATTTACCTGCCAATAGAATGAACAAAGTAGATTGGGCTGGCCACGCCGATTTAGTTGAAGGACGTGATGGCAAATACTATGGCGTTTTC
>JAGNPC010000335.1 GCA_017989795.1 Paludibacter sp.
AATCATTTGTTTTACGAAAAAGTATTCGAGTTGCTCCTTCGGTTGAAGGGTAATTTTATATGGCCGGCTATGTGGGGGAGTTCATTTTACGATGACGATCCTAAAAATGGCGAATTAGCCCATAAAATGGGAATTGTGGTAAGCACATCTCATCACGAACCTATGGGAAAAGCCCATGCCGAATGGAAAAAATACGGTTCAGGCAAGTGGGATTACAGCAAAAATGAAACAGTACTAAAAGATTTTTGGCAAGAAGGATTTGAAAGGCAGAAGAATTTTGAAACCGTAGTTACGCTCGGAATGCGTGGTGATGGCGACGAGCCCATGAGCGAAAATGCCAATATAGGGTTGCTAGAAAAAATTGTAAAAGACCAGCGAGCCATTATTAAAAAAGTTTCTGGAAAGAGAATCACTGAAACACCACAGGTTTGGGCATTGTACAAAGAAGTGCAGGATTATTATGACAAGGGAATGACAGTGCCGGATGATGTAACTTTGTTGCTTTGCGACGATAACTGGGGTAACGTACGTAAACTACCCGATGTAAATGCAAATCCACACAAGGGCGGTTACGGAATGTATTACCATTTCGATTACGTGGGTGGCCCACGCAATTATAAATGGCTCAATGTAAGTCAAGTACAGCGTATTTGGGAGCAAATGAATTTGACCTACAGTCATGGTGTGGACCGTATTTGGATAGTAAATGTAGGCGACCTTAAACCCATGGAATATCCGATCAGTTTTTTTCTGAACATGGCCTGGAATCCAAAACAGTTTAATTCGCAAAATTTACTGGAGCATACCGAAAAATGGTGCGAAGCGCAATTCGGACAAAAATTTGCCAGGGAATCAGCTCGTATTATTAATCTTTATACAAAATACAACAGACGAGTTACGCCCGAATTGCTCAACGATACAACATACAGTTTATTGAATTACAATGAGTTTGAAACGGTTGTAAATGATTATCGGGCACTGGCTTTGGATGCGCATCGTTTGTATTTACAGTTGCCAGCCGAAATGAAAGATGCTTTTGATCAATTGGTGCTTTTCCCGACCAATGCCTGTTCAAATTTATACGAAATGTACTTTGCGGTAGCTAAAAACAAACAGTTGGCTGCTTTGAATAACAAGGAAGCCAATCGTTGGGCTGATAAAGCCAAAGAATGTTACGACCGCGATTCTTTGTTGACAGTACATTATAACTCGCAAATTGCCGGTGGAAAATGGGCACATATGATGGATCAGATTCGCATTGGTTACACTTATTGGCAACAACCAAATGTGCGTGTAATGCCTGAAGTTAAAAGAGTTGATGATAACGTTATTCCTAAAAAAATATCAATAGCTGCGTTTGATAATCGATACATTTCTGTTGAAGCTGAACATTTCACCCGTAAAAACGAAACAGGTGGCATTCATTGGGAAATAATTCCTGACTTGGGTAAAACATTGTCAGGAGTAACAACTTTTCCTCAAAATATTTATCCGAAAGAGGCGGATAAGATTTATTTAGAATACGATTTGAATTTTGATACAACGGGTGAATTTCCAGTTTATGTGTTGGTTTCGCCCACCTTAAATTTCAATGGAAATAAAGGATTGCGTTATGCTCTTTCGATTGATGGTGGTGAAGAGCAAATTGTAAATATAAATGCAAATTATAAAAATTGGTTGATGGAAAATTGGCAGGCAAATAGCATTAACCAAACCATTACCAAGCATAGAATTGAAACAACAGGCAAACATACTTTGCGTTTCAGAGTCCTTGAACCGGGTATTGTATTACAAAAAATTATGATTGATACCGGTGGATTAAAGAAAAGCTATCTGGGTGCACCTGAAAAATATTAAAAAACACATTGAAAAAATTATAAACGTATGAAATCAACTTCACAAAAGCTTTCGTTTGTCGAAAAAGTTGGGTACAGTCTCGGCGATTTGGCTGCTAATTTGGTTTTCCAAACTTTGATAACTTATTTAGCCTATTTTTACACCGACATATACGGACTGAAAAGTACCGATGCATCTATTGTAATGCTATCTGTTGGACTTGTGGCTGCTTTTTTATTTAATCCAATTATTGGTGTGTTAGCCGATAGAACCAATTCTAAGTGGGGTAAATTTCGTCCATGGATTTTATATACAGCTATTCCTCTGGGAGTAGTTGCTTTTTTGGCATTTTCAACTCCGCATTTCGAATATAAAGGCAAGTTGATTTACGCTGCAGTAACTTATACTTTTTTACTATTGTTGTATGCATCAAGTAATTTACCTTACTCGGCGTTGAGTGGTGTAATAACCGGCGATATGAGCGAACGCAACAGCATTTCGTCGTACCGTTTTGTAGCAGTAATGTTTGCTCAGTTTTTTGTGCAGGTTTTCATGTTGCCTATTATCGAATTTGCAGGCGACGGCGATAAAGCAGTTGGAATCGAAACAGTTATGTCGTGGTTAGCTATTATTGGTTCAATAATGTTACTCATCACTTTTTTTACTACGCGTGAACGTATTGTCCCAAGTCCTTCACAAAAATCATCTTTAAAAGATGATTTATCGGATTTATCAACAAATCGTCCATGGCTGATTATGCTTTCCCTCACCATTTTGGTTTTTATTACTTTGTCCATGAAAGGCGGTTCGTATGTATATTATTTTAATAATTTTGTAGATAAAGAAGCTTTGAGTCAATTTATTAGCCCGGTACTGAATGCTTGTACAAATTTCGGTTTAAATTTTTTTGGTACCGATCCTGTTTCTGCCGGATTTGGATTATTTAATGCCGGTGGTATTATATTTATGATTGCAGGTATTTCATTGTCAACAAAATTAGCCAATAAATACGGCAAGCGCGATGTGTATAAATATGGTTTATTGGTAGCAACAATTTTTGTGTTGATTTTTGTGTTTTTCAAACCAGACAATATCATACTGATGTTTACTTCGCAAATACTTCATGGATTCACTTATGGCATTACTATACCAATTTTGTGGGCAATGATTGCTGATGTGGCTGATTATTCCGAGTGGAAATCCAATCGTAGAGCTACGGCAATTA
>JAGNPC010000336.1 GCA_017989795.1 Paludibacter sp.
CTGTTTCGAAACTTTCGGTAAGTTGAGCCGATAAATTTGCGGTGATAAAGACCAGGAAAAATTCGCATAAAGTGGACAAGGAGTTGAAAACAAATTTTAGCATCATGATAAATATTTTTTAATATAAAGTAACTTCATCCCAACACTACTATTGAGTGCTGCTAATTCAGTTGCCTTAGGTTTAGTTGGCAAAATTATACAAAATAATTCATTTTAAACAGACCTTCTATGCTCAATATTTTATCTTTATTTCAATAAATGATGGTAATGTGTATGGTATATCATTTTGAAGCATTTTTATTATTTATTTTTTTAATTTTAAAACGAAAATTATTAAAAATTTCGCATTAAAATAAGATGTATATTGGCTGTTTGCTAGTTGATTAGCACTTGAAACTGCACACAATTACTATATATGTGTATTATTTCGAAAAAATATTTATCTTTGTAGCTGTAGAAACACACGAATCAATTATAATTAATTATGCACGAACTACATTTTTCACAGATAGCTGAGGCTCAATCCAAAAAATATGGAAACAAACCATTGTTTCATTTTCGTAAAAATTTAACCGATTCATGGATAAGCCTGAATTGGACCGATTTTAACACACAAATTGCCATTGTTGGCAAAGCACTTGTTGAACTTGGAATAAATGAAGAAGAGTGTGTAGGGCAGTTTTCGCAGAATATGACCGAAAACATTATTGTCGATTTTGCACTCTATAGCAATAGAGCCATTATGGTTCCGTTATATGCTACATCGTCAGTTGCACAGGTAGAGTATATAATTAATGATGCAGGTATTAAAATGCTTTTTGTTGGAGAACAACAGCAATATGATGTTGCATTAGAGGTGCTTGCAACCTCCGAAGTGTTGAAAAAAATCATAGTTTTTGATAAAGAAGTTAAACTCAAAAATGACGGACGATCCATATACTACGATGAACTTGTAAAACTTGGTCAAAATTCGCATCAAGAGCCCGAATTCGAAGCCCGCAAAAGTCGCGCTAAGTCTGACGATTTAGCGTGTTTGCTCTACACATCGGGCACTACGGGTAATCCAAAAGGTGTTATGATGCCACACTCGGCATTTCAGGAAGCCATGCGATTACACAAGCTACGCCTTACAAGTACTAGCGACAAAGATGTCTCCATTGCTTTTTTACCATTTTCGCATGTTTTCGAACGTACATGGACTTACTTCTGCATTTATATGGGTATACAAGTATACATTAACTTCCGTCCTATCGAAATACAGCAGACTATAAAAGATGTGCGTCCAACACTTATGTGTTCAGTGCCACGTTTTTGGGAAAAAGTGTATGCGGGTGTACAAGAGAATATTGCCAAAATGCCGCCTTTTAAACAAGGATTAGTAACCTGGGCGCAGGCGGTTGGAAAGCAACACAACCTCGATTGTTTACGTTTAAATAAAAAACCAGGGGCATTGCTCGCTTTTAAATATAAGATTGCGGATAAACTTATTTTTTCGAAAGTAAAAAAAACAATTGGCATCGAAAACGCCAATATACTACCTACTGCAGGTGCTCGCCTTTCTGATGATATAACAATATTTATGCGAAGTATAGGTGTACCTATTATTTACGGTTACGGACTTACCGAAACAACTGCCACGGTATGTTGCTTTGATTATACTGGATTTGAGATTGGAACAATTGGTAGTGTTATGCCAGATATAAATGTGAAAATTGGCCCCGACAACGAGATTCTTGTCAAAGGAAAAACAGTTTTCAGAGGCTATTACAATAACGAAAAAGCTACTGCCGAAGCATTTACGGCGGATGGATGGTTCCGCACGGGCGATGCTGGATTTCTAAAAGGTGATGTGCTTACACTCACTGAGCGTATTAAGGATTTGTTTAAAACATCAAATGGCAAATACATTGCACCCCAAAGCATTGAAGCAATTTTAAGCCTTGATAGATATATTGACCAAGTGGCAGTTATTGGCGATGAGCGCAACTATGTTACGGCCATTATTGCACCATCTATACCAGCTATTGAGGCCTATGCTCAAACGGCTAAAATTGTCTTTGCCGATATAGATGAGTTGTTGAAATCTACTCAAATACAAGCACTTATTGAGGATAGTATAAAAAAAGCACAAGTCGACATGGCATCGTACGAGCAGATTAAACGTTTCCGACTCATTAAAAAAGGTTTTTCGATAGAAGCTGGAGAACTGACAAACACACTCAAAATGCGTCGAGCGGTTATTATGCAAAAATACAAAGCTCTTATTGATGAAATGTATGCTTAAAATTATAATTCAAGCTTTCAATTTCCAACATACAAAACCCAGAGCTGAATGTATAAATTCGATTCTGGGTTTTATTTTTTAACTTTATTAGCCTTTTGCGTTCGCTATTATAGTATCAACTACATGATTTTTAGCAAAATTATTGTAACTTTGCAAGCTGTAAAAAATGGTTATCGCAAGAGAGCACTTATCCGTTTTTACAAAAAATCGTACTTCGCAACTAAATAAATTGTACATAAATATTATGGCTTCACAAGAAGATGTTTTTAAAAAACTAATTGCGCATTGCAAGGAATATGGTTTTGTGTTTCCTTCGAGCGAAATTTACGACGGCCTAGGTGCCGTGTACGACTATGGTCAAAATGGTGTTGAACTCAAAAACAATATCAAAAAATATTGGTGGGATAGTATGGTGCTACTTAACGAAAACGTGGTAGGACTTGATGCTGCCATTTTTATGCACCCCACAACTTGGAAAGCATAGGGTCACGTTGATGCATTCAACGACCCTTTGATTGACAACAAAGACAGCAAAAAACGTTATCGTGCCGATGTGCTTATCGAAGATTTGTTGGCTAAGTACGACGATAAAATGAATAAAGAGGTTGAAAAAGCCGCAAAACGTTTTGGCGAAAGCTTTGACGAAGCTGTTTTTCGTTCAACCAACGAGCGCGTACTCGAAAATCAAGCGAAACGCAACGAAATTCATGCGCGCTTTGTGGCTGCTCTAAACGACAGCAACTTGGCTGAGCTGAAGGCTATTATCGAAG
>JAGNPC010000337.1 GCA_017989795.1 Paludibacter sp.
AAGATTGATTTTTTCATTTTTTCAAAACATTGGTTTGACTATTTATGTTGCAAAAATAGAATCAAAAATGCAATTGTACTGTCACGTTTGTTTCATCATCGTGTATTTTTGATACAATTATACTTTTAAATGCATGAATTAGATTTTTTATTCAGCATATTTATTGAACAACAAGTTTGGAAACTTTCGTATAACCTTCAGACTCTACTGCAACAATGTAAACACCTGCCGCTAAGCCATTGCTAATGTGAGAAACAGAACTGTCTACAGCTGTATAGTTATCTTCAGACACTAATTCACCTTGTAATGTAAATAACTTCAGTTTTAAATTTTTCCCTGTAAAAGCCTCATTTAAAAAGTTTATTGCTATTGCCTGTCCTTACTTTACCGGGTTGGGATATAGGCTTATTTCCTTATTTCCCATATCATAGACTGGTTTAATTGCCGTAGGTGAAGTTTTCCATATCGATTTCAGATTATAAGCTTTCAGACTTTGTACAATAGTTGCTCCGTTTGTTGAGAAAAGCTGTATTGATTTACTTGAGGCATTAGGATAAATCAATGAGCTCATAACCCTAACTCCATCGTTAGCAAAGACTTCAATAGATGATTGATCAACATAGATATGCAATTTAATCTGCCCATTATCAGGCAAAAGTGGAGCTGTAACCACATTGGGAAAAGCCGAACTAAATGCCACATTACCCGATTTTGTTCTGTCGAGGTATAAATTAGAACTGGTGGCGTCATAGCCTAGTACCACTTTATTAGTACCGCTAACACAAAGGTTTAATCCGAAATTGGCTCCTGCCGAGACATCAAATACTGCATCTATTTCGTAGTAATTATAAGCAGGAGTGAACTCTGTAAGGGTTTGTGTATTCTGAACAGATTTATTTTCAACAATAACACTGTCATTTCTGAGCTTCTTCAATGCCGGAATTGGTTGTTGTACCAACCGAATTCCATCCGCAAAAGTTTTCAAAGACAATTCGCGGGGCAATGATTCTTGACCACGCCCCCAACTGGTTGGCGTTAAATTGGCATAATCCCAATTACCCATCCAGCCCATCCATACTGTTCGGTTTTCAATATTGTCATAATCACGATATGTCCTGGCAGCATAAAAATCACTTCCGTAATCTGCAATCAGAGCATGCTCAATATTATTATTCCACAGTGCATCAGCAAATACAATATGATCAACATTAATGTGTCCCCAGCTTCCGGTGCTGTTATCCACAATTTGAATCTGAGCTGTTTTCCCTATCAAGGAAGAAACATTCCAACCTGCCCACTTCAATATTTCATTATTTCTGCCCGTTGTCGATTGCACTACAGAACCATCAACAATAAGGTTTATACATGTAGCTCCGGGGTTTCTTCCGCCACCAATCAGGAAGTTGATGCAATTCATATTGATTGTAAATGTAGCAGATGTCAATGTACCTGTTGAACCATCTCCATAGTTAAATGAATTTACCAACTTATTTCCTAAATAGCTATTTACACCTTGTTGGGTCCCCAGATTTCCACTTGCAGGACCCGAGCCAAAGGCAGTTCCTGTTGTTGTCCAACCGGTATAACCTGTTGTTTCGAAATTAGCAAATAATACACCCTGAATACCTGTACCATTTCTTAAATACGAATCACAAGTAGGATCTACAGCAAATCCCGAAAGTCCATCAAAAGTCCCCAAGAAATACTGAACTTTGGTACTTGAACTGCAAAACAACACCCATTTTTTATTGCTGGGGTCTCCATCAACCGGTAGTTGAATTAAATCAGGACATTCCCACCAATTTTCTTTTGAACCTAAAGGTCCGAATGAGTTTAACGCTTTCCATGTTTTCAGATTCGTGGAGCTATAGAACTGAACTGTTTTATTAGTGGCATTGGCGGCAATGGCCATTACCCATTGATTATTAGCTGCATCCCAGAATACACTCGGATCTCTGAATCCATTGGCAGTTGCCATAATCGGTGATCCACTGTTATAAAGGTAAAAATTCGTATAATCAGTGAGATAATCATTGCTTGATGATATTGCAGGTGCATCGAGACTTGTCACTTTGTTGTGATTTGTAAAGAGAGCAACCATCGGTGCATATGTACCTGTTTTAAAGCCGGCAGTGTTATTTGCATCAACCACCACACTTCCGGAATAATAATCGAATGCAGTGTTGTCGCCTAGCATAGGCCAGCTTTTTTCGGTCCAGTAAACCAAATCGCTGGATGTGGCATGTCCCCACCAAAAAAGATGGTATTTATTGTTGTAACGCACCAGTCCATCCGGATCACCAATCCAACCTGTTTTTGGAGAAAAGTGATACTGAGGCCTGTATATTTCTGTATACTGGGCATACAAAGAGCTTGTTGTCAATGATAATATAAAAATCAAGACCCAAGGTTTGCCAATATTCCTTATTATTTCTGATTTATTTTTTTTTGAGTCACTTTCGTTTTTTTTCATAGTACATTTCATTTAAGGAAACTATTATTTCCAAATTAAACCCTATTTATATTTGTCTTAATTGAGAGTTTATTATGTTGTATTTTTACCAAGGATTTTTTTTTGTATAGCAATGTTATTCTTTCCTATTCCAAATACTTTTCAGGCTTTGTATGGTCAACTCATCGACTTTAATTATTCCATTTTCGGCAAATAGTGATATTTTATTGAATTTGGAACCTGTTGTAAAATTATCAGTCATTACTTGTTTTCCATTCGTTGTAAAAAGTTCTATTGACGAATCATCTACAATCATTTTTATGGTCATAACGGAATCAGAATTGTATGATGGCATAACATCCATTCCCT
The DNA here is from genome assembly GCA_017989795.1 of Paludibacter sp. GTDB lineage: Bacteria > Bacteroidota > Bacteroidia > Bacteroidales > Paludibacteraceae > Paludibacter. The sequence continues at coordinate 2,822 of JAGNPC010000337.1, forward strand.
TAAATTGTGAGTTCTCATTTACATTCAAAAAGTTCATTCTATCAACAAAATACCATTCTTTAAAAGCATCGTAACCAATAATTAGTTTTTCGAATTCGTCATTTTCAAACTGTACTCCATATCTGGCAGGGAATGTTAAACGGGTTTTTTCCGAAGTTTTGAATTTTATTGTTATTACTGACGGAGTTAATGGAATTGTTATTCTCTTTGAAATATCCAGGTTCTCTGT
>JAGNPC010000338.1 GCA_017989795.1 Paludibacter sp.
TACTTATCGTACGACGCTACAAAATTAGTCAAACTATTTCTAATTCAAACATTTTTGGGTCTGTTATAAAACATTATTTTAAATTTTAGAGCAATAATGTAACATATAAAACAAAACATAACAATTTAAAGTCGATTATCAGTTTCGTGGTGGCCAAAATGCATCCTCAATATGCTCTATTTCAAAGCGCTGCCCATGCGCAACAACTGCAATTACATCAAAGCGCGTATCGCCATTCCAATCGTATTTCATTATGTATCGCTCAGTAGCGTTTACAATATTTTTAATTTTTCGGTTATCGACATATTGTTCTGGGTTATCGGCAAAAGCTCCCGAACGTGTTTTAACCTCTACAATTACGAGTGTATCGTCTTTTTCAGCTATAATATCAATTTCCAAGCTACCAGTGCGCCATTTTTTTTCGCGAATCTTATAACCATTTTCAATTAAAAAATCTCGAGCACGCTCCTCGCCTATCTCTCCTAATTCATTGTGGTCGGCCATTGTAAATACTTTATTTTTTTATAAATTTTTCTGAAAAATATTGTCCTCCAATGTTTGTGATTATGAAATAAATACCAGGTTTAATGTAACTTACATCAATTTGTTTTGATTTTGCATTCGTTATTTCTTCTTTAAATAAACGCCCTGCTTCGTCCAAAAGTTTGATGGATGTAATTTCAACATCGGATTTAATATTGAATACGCCAGTACTTGGATTTGGAAATAGTTTAAACAAATTGGGGTTGCCTGTATAATAAGTCGACGATTGCTTTTTAACGTTCAGCTGAACCGAAGTACTGTTGGATAAATCTTGGCCATCAAAAACAGCATACTGAAACCTATCAATACCTACAAAACCTTTACGAGGTATATAAATAAATGACCCATCAGCATTTAACTCTACGAACCCATTTGCTGGCGCGTCGGTCAAAACGGCATCTAGCATTTTGCTATCCATGTCGAAATCATTTTTCAAAACACCATTCTGAGCATTTATCCGCATCACTATACCTACGCTATCCGTTTGTGTGTATGCATCCGGAAACACTGTGGCTTTGGTATTGTAATCAGCTAGCTGTTTGAGCATTACCCAATAAGCCGTTTTGAATTGTTCTTCCACATCACCTTTAAAAATGGCATTCCAGCCGTTCCATTTAAAGCGGGTGTTGTGCGTATAAACTTCGTTTTTGTAACTTATATTGAACGCTACACCATCCGAAACGCGGACCTCTTTGTACGGAAAAACTTTATCATCATGGAGCACCCAAAGTTTTGATGGGTCCACAATATTTAGTAGTGTCCACGGAATGCGTAGCTCAATTTTGGTATCAAAAATTGTGACAGCATCTTTGGATGTAGAAGGCTGAAAGGATTTATTTAATTTTAACTCGCCAATAAACTGCACATCGGAGTAACCCGAGTTATTTTTCCAGCGTACAATGTTCCATCCGGCACCATTAGTAGCAGTGGATTGTAATTTTTGACTGGCAATTAGCTCGCGGTGCCATAAACCAAACACATCATAGGCTTGTGTTACGTACAAACGTGCTGCGTGCTGCGTAATATGCAATACAAATTCGGCGCCTGTAGGCATTGTAGCGCCATTTGGTAGTTTTATTTCGCCCAACAAAGCATCGTACGTATCCAATGCCACCCAGCATTCACCCAGCAAGTCCATTTTGCTTTTTAGGTCAATTTTGAGTTCCAAAAAATCGTAATTTGCTTTGACCGATATAGCTTTTATCTCTTTGTTATCAAAACTTTTAAGCAGATTCCAATCTTTTACGGCCACAAATTTTTTGAGTCCAAAATTTTGTTCGGCAGCTGTGGCATTGTGCCAAAGAATTTTGTCGCCAAAATCTACTGGGTCGGTTATCCAAGTACTCTTGAACCACTCATCTATCCACGCAAACTGGATACCACCAGCTAAGCCTATTGATTTAATATTACTCAGCAGGCGCATATTCGTTTCGCCCTGACTTTGATCATCAAAACCGCCATGATTCATACCCGACGAGGTGTAATGAGCCACACCCCAACTAGAGGGCAATCCATATTCAGCAATTAACAAGGGCATTGTTTTATAATGACTTTTTAAATCAATAAGATAGCCCAAGTAGCTATTAGGGCCAAACTTATCCGAATAGGCTTTGTACCCAGGGTCAGCACCAATAAAATCGGGGTAGTAAGGATAAGCATGATAGCTAGCGAATATGCCTGCGGGAGCATCTGTTCGTTTCACTTTTGATATGTCAACCTGTGCGGTATCTTCGAGCCGATTTGGTTCAAAGGCATGGTAAATTGGATCAAGAGTAGGCCACGACGACGCACTTACTGGCCGCTGAGTATTGTATTTAGTACGCTCATATTCCACAAGGTGATTAAGCTTTTCAGTTATCCACACCTCTGTGGCCGACGCATTATCAATACTAAAAACATTTCCGGCGAATGATTTTATGGCTGCGTTATTCTCATTGGTCACCATCACCTCCTCAGGATACACTTCGCGTCCAATAATATAACCGATATTCCATTTCGAAACATCGGCTGTGTACTTTCCAAAGGCTTTCCCTCTGCGTGAAGCTATGGTGCGATTTCCATGAACACAATCAATATTTTCATCAATTTCAACTTTAAATGTATCAGTGAGTTGATACATATCAAGCTTATAGCCTTCGAGCTCCTCATTAAGCCAAACACCTTGAAAAAAGAACAGCGGTTGTTGTGGATTTTGGAGGTTGTATTTTCGCAATTCTTCGTAAAAATGTGGAAAATGCAAGGTATACAAGCGAATACAGTTAAAACCAGCAGCTTTAATTTCGGTAAACCACCTCACATAATCTTCAGCTAAGGCCAACATCTCGCCCGGATACGTACCTGGTTTTGCCACACCTAGATTCGTTCCTTTTATAAAAAAAGGCTCGTAAGTACTACCATTCCAAACAGTAAGCGATGTGCTATCGGTCGAAAATGGTACTTTATCACTTGCTTTTAATGGAGCGAAACATCCAATCAAAAGTATACTAACGCTTAAACGAACTATTA
>JAGNPC010000339.1 GCA_017989795.1 Paludibacter sp.
AACTTATCCTTTGGTAAAACTCGAGATTTCGAGCTCTTCTCACCCTTTCTACACTGGCAAAAGCAAGTTGGTTGACACAGCTGGTCGCGTAGATAAGTTCTTGAACCGTTACCAAAACAGAACCAGCAAAAGCACAAAGTAATTGCTTGTTAAAGTTACAACTATATGATACAAAAAAGCTCCGACTATTCGGAGCTTTTTTGTGTTTAAAACCACTATGTAAACTGTTGTATAATCAGAAATAAAGCCTTATATTTGTGGGCATCAACTTCGTTTTATTCGCATGAAGCAATTTTTAATAGTCGTATTATTCTGCTGCTCGTTATCGCTACTGGCACAAGAGAAAGCGCCGATTTCATTACAAACTTATGCTGAGTATGGCTACAACAATACTTGGGGACATTATGGCGGACTTGCTGTAATTGGAAATTTTCCTATCAACGCCTACTTTGATTTAGAAGCTGGAATACACACTGCAACAAGTAATGTCCATGCTATCAACACGAAAGCCATTGTACATTTCCCGTTAAAAGTAGGCGATTTAACCTTAGAAAATCGCTATTTATACCGTCTTTTTTTACGTACTAATACCAACGATTTGGCAGCCGCTTTATCCGTTGGATATTCTATACATCATTTTAAAGTTGGATTAGGAGTTTTTGCACGTCTATATGGCGATATTCGTTTCTCAAAACACACCGAAAGCATTCCCAACGTAATAGAGCCTTTTAATTTAATATACAACATTGAAGGACAACTGTTTAAAGCAGATCACAACTGGAATTTAGCGTTATCTGTGAGCAATCACGATGACTTCCAAATTGAGCGCATGTATCAACCAATCTTTACTCTGAAAGGAAATTATATACCGGCAAAGCATTTTAACCTTTTGGCGGAAGTAGCATGTAAACCAGCAGGTATGTTTCACGGTGCTGCTGATTTTTACGCTATCTACACACGCTTAGGATTTAGTTATATATGGTAAAAAAAATCACATATTGCTTGATTACGCTAGTTTTAACAGCGTGCACTATCGATTGGTTCGGATTGGTCTCACCACCAAGCGACACAGTTGAAAAACGCTTTGACCAGTCGATGGAATGGAACGAAGCGCACGGCTTCACTTCGCTCGACGTGCCAATTGATAACTACTCATTTTATGTGGGAACAGATATTCATGTCGACACCACTGTGCGTAATCTGACTAAAATGGTAACAGGTCTACGTAATGATTCAAACGCTTATTTTGGTATTTTAACCGGAGATTTAGTGAATCAGCCACAGTCATTTCATAACTTTATGCCAGCATTAGCATTCAACCCGCTGACACAATCGCGAAATGATACACTGTTTGCAACAGTTGGTAATCACGATTTATTTTTCAATCAATGGGTTGATTATAAATTCTATTGGGGTACATCCATCTATTGGTTTGAAGTTAAAACTCCTAATTATCAAGATTTATACATCAGCCTAGACACTGGCAGCGGAACACTTGGCAGCAAACAACTTAAATGGTTACGAAATATTTTAAGCTCTAAACGCACTAATTACCGCCATTGTATCGTTTACACACATACAAACTTATTTAAGCAAAGTAAAGGATTACTGCCACCGAGCAGTCTGACTCTAGAAGAAACTTTTGAACTAACACATTTGATGAGTGAAAACAAGGTGAATTTATTTCTCCAAGGTCACGATCACAACCGCGAGTTCCTACTCTACAACAATGTGCTGTACATCATAGTTGATGCCATGAGAGATAATTCAAAAAATCCATTTTATATGGTTGCCACTTGTAACGAAACCATTGATTATAAATTTGTTGCTTTATAAACATGGAACCTCACCACCCATTACATCTATTCGGATTTTGCCCACGTTGTGGTTCGGAGCGATTTGTGGAACACAACACAAAAGCAAAATTGTGCCGCCAATGCGGCTTTCAATATTACAACAATAGTTCCGCAGCCGTAGCCGCATTTATTCTCTCACCAAATGGAGAAGAGTTATTATTATGTACACGTGCTAAAAATCCCGAAAAAGGAACGTTAGACTTAACCGGTGGCTTTGTTGACGATGGAGAAACTGCAGAAGAAGCGATTATTCGTGAAATAAAAGAAGAACTGAATCTAGATGTTACGCAGGCACAATACCTTTATTCGTTACCAAACTACTATCTGTATTCAGGCTTTACGGTACACACATTGGACCTTTTTTTCTTGGTCGAAGTTGACACCCTTACGACTATAAGATGTGCTGATGATGTTTCGGAAGCACGTTTTATTCCTTTTAACCAAATAGATATCAACACGATAGGATTACAATCCGTCAAAAAAGCTGTTAGTAAGTTTTTACTAAAGCGCATGTGATTTTTTTATACTTTTGTACAAAACATTCTGATTATGAAGAAACTGATTTTCACCCTAGCAATCTTGCTCTCATACAGTTGCCTATCGGCCCAAGAAACGGCAGTTAATCTGAACGAAGATTATCTGTTTTATCAAGGAAAAACATTATTTGAACAGCAAAAATATGCTGCATCGACTCAGTATTTTGAAAAGTACAGAGAGGCTTCTGCCAATAAAAACAGCAGTTTAAATCAAGAGGCAGCCTATTATATTGCTTCCAACGCCTACGAACTCAAACAAAAAAACGCACTGTCGCTGTTGCAAGATTACTTGCAAATATATCCATATTCACCCATGCGTGAACGTGTAGCTTATATGATTGGTCGCACATACTACGAACATAAAAATTATAAAGAGGCGATTAATTGGTACAATCAATTAAAAAACAATCAATTAGACGGCGATGATAATATGGAATACCTCTTCACAAAAGGTGTATCTTATTTAGCCTTGAAGGATTACGAACCTGCGCGCGTAATTTTTGCGAATTTATATGGCAGAAAAACAATCTATGAAACAGACGCACTTTATTACTATTCCTACTCGGAATTTTGTTTGAAAAATTATAATAAAGCACTCACTGGCTTTTTAGAACTAGAAACTAATTCCAAATATGCCGAACCTGCATCC
>JAGNPC010000061.1 GCA_017989795.1 Paludibacter sp.
AAAAAAGAACGTATGGCTACGGGTAAGGAGTTTGCTACGGTACGTAAACATCAGAGCGAGTGGGGGGCGTGTGTGCTCTTTGGTAGGGCTATGAAGTTTGCTGTGGGTGAATTGTATGCAATGAACGATCATAACTTGTCGGCAGCTTGGACAGGCATAGGCAAAAAGCTAATAGGGCTCGATAAGGTGAATGAGATAGGTAAACGTGAGCTGCGTCTTACGGCCTACAAAGAGGCGGTGCTGAACTATCAGTTTTGCAGTAAAAAACCGCTGGCGAGTGTGTTGCATGTGCAACCGACCTACAGCATCGACCGCGAACAGCTAAGTGCTGAGGTGCATTTTGATAGCATCACCACGGCTACCGACTTGGTAAATGCGGGCCGCTGGCCATATTTTAGATTGGTGGTGGCGCTGGGTTGTGTGAGCGATATTAGTTTTAAAAACTCGAAATTTGATAAATATACACCCGAAAATGAGGAGCTGTATGGCGTGTGTATGATGGGATCGACTGCCTGGCTATCGGCCAACGATGTGCTGGCCGAACAGCTGATAGCGGTGAAATTTGATGATTTCTATCGTACGCAACTAGGCAATGAAGTGTCTCTGGTGCTTAGCGCTGGCGTGGAGTTTGGCAATGTGGGCTTTGGTGGCGTTATTGAAGGCGTGCGTAAATCGGGCTCTGCCAAGATTATTGGTGTAGGATGAAAGAGTAGTGAGTTCGCACCCCTTACCTCTCACCTCTTACTTCTTACCTCTTCCAAAATGCGGGGCTGAAAATCAAAAACACGGTATAGAGTTCGAGGCGGCCAGCTAGCATCATAAGCGACAGGAACCATTTGCTGAACTCGGGTATATCGTGAAAGTTGCCAGCTGGGCCTACAAGTCCTAGTCCTGGTCCTACGCCACCAAGGCAAGTTACCATACCGCCTATCGATTCCAGAAATCCCATACCCGACATGGCCAATACAAGTACTCCAAATACGGCTACAATGATGTAAAACAAGGTAAATGCCAATACGCGTGTAAGAATATCTTCCTGCACCAAATGGCCGTTATAGCGTACGGGGATGATGGCTTTGGGGTGAATGAGGCGTTTAAATTCGTAGTAAATTGTTTTGAGCGAAATCACTACGCGTATCATTTTTATACCTCCACTGGTGGAACCTGCCGATGCACCTGTCATCATCACCACAATTAAAATAACCCATGTTAAGGGTTTCCAAAGCATGTAATCGGCGGTGCAAAAGCCCGTAGTAGTCATAAGCGACGAAACGGTGAAGAGCGAATCGCGCCATGCTTTTTCGAACGTGCCAAATGAGTTGATAAGGCTAAAGTCGATAAGTGAAAGGGCGATAATAAAGGCAAAGCCAAAGAGGGTGATAAGGTAATAGCGTAGTTCTTCGTTTTCCTTGATGCGATCGAACTTTTTAACAAAGCCGAAATAATAAAGGCTAAAGTTGACCCCCGAAAGTGTCATAAATAGTATTATTATGTACTCGATATAAGGAGAGTTAAAGTATGCCACACTAGCTTGTTTGGTCGAAAAGCCTCCTGTGGCTATTGTTGCGAATGAGTGGTTTATGGCGTCGAACCAGTTCATGCCACCAAAGCGTAATAAGATGGTTTCGGCCGCTGTAAGTATCACGTAGATAAGAAATAAACGTTTGGCTGTTTCGTTAATTTTGGGGTGAATTTTATCTTTCGTAGGCCCAGTGGTTTCGGCCGCAAAAAGCTGTGTGCCGCTAGTGCCAAACACCGGTAGTATGGCCAATGAAATGACTATAATCCCTAATCCACCAACCCAATGCGTAAGGCTTCGCCAAAAAAGCATGCCATGCGAAAGCTCTTCGATATTGTTCAGGATGGAAGCACCTGTGGTGGTGAACCCCGAAATAGTTTCGAAAAAAGCGTTGGTAAACGAAGGTATGCTACCACTTAACCAAAATGGTAAAAGACCAACAAGCGTGAATATTATCCAGGTAAATGTAACAATAACTGAACCTTCGCGCTTACCAATATTAGGTAAGGCTTTTCGGCCCAGAAAGAATGCAAATCCGGAAATTGCAAAGCTAATAAGCGAGGATATGAAAAAGTAGTAGGCGTCGTTTTCGCTGTATATAAAAGGGATTATACACATTAAAAGCAATAAAACAGCCTCCACAAACAATAAGCGAGCCATTACGCCAGACACTAACCGGAAATTAAATTCTTTATTCATTGAATATTGTTTCAGGGATAACTAAAAATTATTTGCGTTCTATTTCACGTAAGTTTTCTAATTTCTTTTTGGCTAAGAAACCGTAAATGTTTTCTTGGTGTTCAATAACGCGTCCACCACCAAATTCATATACTTTTTCAACCAATCCATCTAAAAAGTCACGGTCGTGCGATACTACTAGCATGGTGCCATCGTAATCAACAAGGGCTTGTTTCAAAATGTCTTTGGTGCGCATATCGAGGTGATTGGTTGGCTCATCGAGTATGAGTAGGTTTACTGGCTCAAGTAGTAACTTTAGCAAGGCAAGGCGGGTACGTTCGCCACCCGATAGTACTTTTACTTTTTTAAATGCCTCGTCGCCGCCAAACATAAATGCGCCCAATAAATCTTTTATTTTGGTACGAATATCGCCCACAGCAATGTCGTCTATAGTTTGATGCACGGTGAGATTATCGTCGAGCAGAGCGGCTTGGTTTTGAGCAAAGTAACCAATTTTTACATTGTGACCGAGTGTCAGTTTGCCATCGTGCTCTATTTCGTTCATGATACACTTTACGAGTGTCGATTTTCCTTCGCCATTTTTACCAACAAAAGCTATCTTTTCGCCACGTTCAATCATAAAGTTGGCGTGCTGAAATACCATTTTGCTATCGTAGCTTTTACCTACCATATCGGCCGACACGGGGTAATTGCCCGAGCGAGGCGATGGTGGAAATTTAAGACGTAAGCGAGATGTATCTTCTTCATCAATTTCGACGGGTACAATTTTCTCGAGCATTTTTACGCGACTTTGTACCTGATTGGTTTTTGAATAGGTACCTTTAAAACGTTCGATGAATTCCATGTTCTCATCAATCATCTTTTGCTGTTCGTCGTACTGTTTTTGTTGTTGCTCGCGGCGCTCTTTGCGCAGTTCGAGGTAGTGCGAGTATTTGGCTTTGTAATCGTAAATACGACCCATAGTTACTTCAATGGTTCGTGTGGTGATGTTATCCACAAAGGCACGGTCGTGACTGATAACTACTACTGCCTTGGCCGAGTTTATCAGAAAATCTTCCAACCATTGTATCGATTCAATATCGAGGTGGTTGGTAGGCTCATCGAGTAAAATTACATCGGGGCGGCGAAGCAGAATTTTAGCTAGCTCAATACGCATACGCCAGCCACCACTAAACTCAGAGGTTAAACGCTGAAAGTCTTCGCGCGAGAATCCAAGTCCCAACAAGGTTTTTTCGATATCGGCATCGTAGTTAATTTCTTCGATGCTATAAAACTGCTCACTTAAGGCCGAAACTTGTTCGATAAGTTCCATGTAACTGTCTGATTCATAATCAGCACGAGTACTTAGCTGTTCGTTTAGAGCTTCAATCTCCTTCTCCATGTCGTGAATTTCGGAGAAAGCTTGGGCTGTTTCGTCAAAAACAGTGCGTGTGTCGTTGGTAAGCAAATGCTGTGGCAGGTAAGCTACCACTGTACCTTTTGGGAAAGATACTTTGCCTTTGTTGGGCTCACGTGAGCCGGCTAGAATTTTTAACAAAGTTGATTTTCCTGCCCCGTTTTTACCCATTAGGGCTATACGGTCTTTTTCATTAATTACAAACGAAACATCTTCGAAAAGGGTTTTCCCATTAAATTCAACAGTAAGTGAATCAGCTGATAACATAAATATTTTTAGTTGTTTTTTTAATATAAAATTTTGTTTGTACGGTTGCCCGCTTTTAAAATGTAAACGGTGTTTTTTCTAAGGTATGCTTTAATATTGACCTTAAAATCGGTCGGTTTAAAGCTAGCTATTAATTGACCGGCAATGTTGTAGATGTATATGGGGTCGCTTAAATTTTCGGGAAAAACAAAAGTGTCGCCATTGCTGTACATGTCGATGCGTAGTTTTACGGCATTGTTGTAAGCCAGCAATTTGGTGGTGATTTTATTCGAAAATGCAGTTTGGAAGCCGTAATCGTCCACCGCTTTAACTAGATAACAATAGTTCATATCGGGCACAAGCTTTGTTAAAGTCTCTGATGTTGACAATACTTCTTTATCCTTGTAATGATAATTTAATTTAACACCATAGCTTGCTTTTACATCGTCGATAGCTATTGTTGCATTAGCGCCCGTATTTGTTAATTTAAACTGTTTGTAATTTTTTGTGATTTTAAATGATTTGGTTTCTGATGTAAAACCAGGAACGACAATATTATCAATTGTTTCCCATGCAATGCCATTGTGTCCTTCGAGTTTGAGGTTGCCCGTATTTGAATCAATTGTTTTTATTAAAAAGCTAAATTCTGTCACCGTTTCGGGGTAAGAAGTGGTGCTCAAGGCTTCGCCATTAAACTTAAATAATAAAGCTTTATTTGTTTGTGACCCTAAAATGGTGGTATTTGTAATCGTAGTTTGCCAGCCCGAGGGTAACTCAAGGCCATTGTCAAAGCTTTCTGTTTCGTACGAGCTTCCCGGAATAGTGTAGTAAGCCGTGAGCAGGTAATGCTTGGCGTTGTTAGCTTCTTCCCAGTTGGCAATAAGGCTGCTGTTGGTTACTTCGGTAGCTAGCGTAGCCACAGGAGGTAAAAATGCGGTTGATCCTCCTCTGTATTTAAAAGTAATATCCTGATTGGTAATATCCTGCTTGTCGAGGCTTATTTGGCTGATGGTTTTATCCAGCAAAGCGCCATTCCAAAGTGTGGGCTGAAAGGAGCCTGTAGTAAAGGCACTACCAGGGGTTGTGGTATTTCCCACAAGTGGTTGTAGGTATACACGCATGTGACTTTCGGAGGTCTGATTGGAGCCTGTATAGTTATTAGGCGAGTTGTCGTCCCACGCTGTTTGGTTGTAATCAATATGCCAAATAAGCAATCCGCTACCTGGTAAGAATGAGTCAAAACCTGCTTTAATACGATTTTCGATTAAAAAAAACTCTTTCGGTTGAGGATTAGCACCATCAAAATTGTGCGTATCGGATTGCGAAATAAGAAAGGCTTTGTTTGAACTTGCGAGCGGTTTTAGGCGGATATTTACGGGCGTGGTTAACTGAGTAGGAGTAAGCCAACCAAGTGCAAACCTATCGTAAGATGAATACAAGGGTGGCGTGCGACCGCTGTTGTTATAAGCTCCACCATCCATAATACTCCAGCTTTCGAGTGTATTTTTGTCCGCTGTGGTGTGGTAATAATCTACCAGGCCTAGTACATGCCCAAACTCGTGACTAAAAGTGCCAATGCCACACATGCTGGTGCCACTTGAGCCCCTAAGTTCGGAGGTGCAGGCATAATCGTATATTATTTTACCGTCAAATTTTGTTGAAGCATCATTAAGCGACCATCGGTGCGGCCAAACAGTGTTTTTGGCTGCACCTTCAGCTTCGTTGTGTCCAGCGTAATAAATAAAAATATTATCCACAACGCCGTTACCTTTACCCTCATTATCCAAATCATAATTAGCAAAGTTAACACCATCGGCATCCGCTTTGGCGCAAGCGTCTATCACCATTTGTTGGGGGTTTTCGTCGTCGTCGGAGCTGTTGTTTTTGCCGTAAAACTCAAGCGTATTTGGCAGGGTGTAAGGCCCTACCACATCAAACTGCGGTGTAAATTGTCCCATTGACGAAGCCATAAAATAATCACTTGCCGAACCTGTACCGCCATTTTGCGAATACCCTTCTTGGTTCAATAAATTGCTGAATTGTGTTTTGGGAGTTGAAACAACAAAGTTTTTATCCGAGAAATTGACTAAAATAACCAATGAGCGTACTGTACCTTTAGTTGGAAAACTGTTGGCTTGCGATATTTTGAAGCTCGATGCCGATTTTTGTCGTGTTTTTAGTGTCGAAAGCGTCGATATTTTTTTGGAAAGATTGGCTGTATGAAGCGTTTCAATGAGTTGTAAGTCTTCATTTGTACGCTCGTTTTTATTTTTGGCTTTTAAATTTTTTATAACAATATTATTGTTTTCAATGGCTGCATAATTGTAAAAACCACTTGCATCTTGTTGTATTAAAATACCATCATCGGTGGTTTGGTATTTAAAATGCTCATCGCCACCCAATCTAATAACTAAAGTCGAACCATCGGGTTGCGTCACAGTAATGGGGTAGGGGTATGCTTTTACGGCATGTAACTGCATGCTAATGAGTGAAAATAGGATGAGTAGGGCTGATAGTACTTTGCTCATTTTATAGGAGTTACAATTGCTGCTTATGTGTTTTATTAAAGTCAACAAAAATACATGATTTTTGTTGATTTGACAACAGCTCAATTGCAAACAATAAATAAGTCAAAAGCCAAGCTCACAGAATTGATTCGTATCATTTTTTAAAACTTAGTTTTTGGGGCAAATAATCTTGTTTTACGTTTTGCATAGCTGCCCAAAGGCTTTGTCTGATGTCGGGATTCCATTTTTCGAGGTCGGAAATTAGCTTTTTAGCATCACTGCGCGACGAGTCTTTTTCGTAAGGGCAGTTTTTTATTTGTTGCTGATAATTTTCTATCCGTTCCAGTTCTTTCATCTCCTTTTCGGTAAGCAGGCAGAGTGGTCGAATGATGGTCATGTCGAACTTATCCATTTTGAGTTTAGGGGGCATGGTGGCAATGGCGCCCTGGTAAACCATGTTGAGCATTAGTGTTTCGGTAATATCGTCGAGGTGGTGACCAAGTGCTAGCTTATTACAGCCCAGCTCTTTGGCTATGTCGAAAAGTGTTTTTCGTCGGTGCCAAGAACACAGAAAACAAGTCGATTTGCCAGGGTCTTGCTCCATGTCAAAGCCTACAGTTTTGTGTATGAGTTCAATTCCGTATTTTTCGCAATGGGCTTTTAGGTAGCTTAAATCCGATTGATAAGAGATGTTTTCCACCGAAATATGTGCTGCAGTAACCTTAAAACGAGGTACAAAAATGCGCATGCGTTCGCCTAATAATTGTACTAATGCAAGTGAATCTTTACCGCCAGAAAGGCCAATGAGGATATGGTCGTCGTTTGCTATTAACTGATAGTCGGCTATTCCCTTTTTGAATTTTGCTCGAATGGTAGTGAGCGTTTTGAGCTCTGTTTTTGATAGTTCGTTCATTGCGTAAGCAGTAGCTCTAGTAATTCGTTATTAAAAATTGTGCATTCAAAAAAAATGAATGTACAGTTAATTAACGTTTTCGTGTGCGTAATTTATAAAATTGCCCAAAATTTGTTCTATATGAATTACTTCAGTTGATTTATCAAACGAAATTCCACCACCTATAATAAACCAATTTTCGCGGTCTTGTTTTGGTAGTTTTTTGATGCTTGGAAATGCCGATAAAGGCACTATAATAACTCGTCCATCATTTAAATTTACTTGCATCTTTCCACGAATGGGGAAAGCGATATCTTTAATCTTTGGAGTTGAATTCCAATATCCTTCAATCATTTTCATACCATTTAATTTTTAACTGTTATCATCCTTATTCTTTTGCCTAACTTAAAATTCCCCCATTGTTTCAACATCTCCTTTTGATACTTAATAGTCAATTGTAAAACTTGTTTTTGTTGATTTTCAGTTAAACTTCCTCCAGTCTCAATACTTACTTCTGGTTCAAGCCATATTTTACACAATTGTTCTGTACCCTTTTTTCCAACATGCACATGCGCTCTGTTTTCATTGAAATCTGTACCCCAAAAAAGAAAAATCCAAGTGATTTTTGCTGTTATATAGACTAATATTTTAGGCATCAACTGAATTATTTAAATAACGATATCAAAAATTTTTTCAATTTTGTTTTACTAAATTCAATACCTTCGAATCAATTTCTACTTTGTACTTTTTTCGTAGTTCAGTAATCCATTGTTTTTCAAGATATTCCTGATAGTCGGCAGTTACTAAGCCACGTACATCCGTGTAGTTTTCGGGAAGCGTTTTAAGTAGTTTACCCACAACAAAAGCATATGGGTAGTCTTTGTTTGGCTCAATGGCTGTTTTTGTTTTAAATGCCAAATTATCAACTAGTTTGTTGTCGCCCTGCACAAATAAGTTCTTCTCAACTTTTACATACTGAATGCTATCGTTCAGGCGTGTAGTGAGGTATTTGTCAATGGAGTCGGTAGCAATTTTCTTAACCAATTTCTTTGCCAATTTAAAGGTGTTTTTGTCCTTACACAAAATTAAACGCCCTTTGTAATGTGGTTTTTCCCATTTGTAGTCGGCTGTGTTTTGTTTAAAATAGGTGGCTAGTCCTGCGGTATCCCTCGATGCTTTGTCCCATACTTCATTGTTGCTCACTTCAAAAAGCAAAATGCCATCATGGTATTCTTGCATTAAAAACCGAAAATCTTCATATTTGTTTTCGAGTTGTTTGTCTTCATAAGCAAGTAATTCTTTTTCGCCAAAGGTCACTGCTTTTTCATTTATAATAGTAGCAGGAGTTGTTTTGTCGGTATAAGTATTTGCTTTCAAAAACTGATTAAAATCAGCTTGGGTAAGCGTTTTAGTGGCAAAGCTAATGATTGGTTTCGATAACTGAGCGGTAGCTAATTGAAAGGTAGAATCGGTTAACGATTTGTTTTCTAGTAGTTTGTAGTAGTCGGCTATTGCTTCGGCATTTACTTTGTAATTATATTCTGATTTAAGCTTTGCAATAAATGATTTCTGACCTAGTTGAGCGCGTTCATCGCGTTTTACTTTGCTCTGAATATCTTCTTTTAGATTATCAAACGAGGCGATACCTCTTTTGTCCAACATTTTAATAATATGCCAACCGTAGCTCGATTGGATTGGTTTGCTGATATCGCCAATATTTTTAAGTGCAAAAGCAGCGCTTTCAAATTCAGGAATCATACGTCCGGTACCAAACCAAGGTAGTTCGCCATTTTTTACGGATGAGCCTTTGTCGTCCGAATGTGCCGTAGCTAGTTTAGCAAAATCGTCACCCGCTTGAATGCGACTGTAGATAGAATCGATTCTTTGTTTTGCAGCTTTGTTTTTT
>JAGNPC010000340.1 GCA_017989795.1 Paludibacter sp.
TCAATCAATCCTGCATCACGCAACACTATTTTCTTTTGACCTTTGAAAAACGGAATCTCATCCCAATGCGGTATGTCTTCGTAGCCTTTGCCAAAATTAATTTTCGAAGTTTGGAAATCCCATTCATCCATCCTGCAAAGGATTTTCTTGCGATATATTTTTCCTTTCATCAGTCCCTCGGCAATGTGTACAGCATCTTTTTCATCTACTTTACTGTACACCAACATGGGTTTCCCCGGCTGATAAACCGTAACCAACGGTTCTTCGGCACAAAAACCAAAGCATCCGGTTTGTTTTAGTTCGAAGCCGGCATTAGTGTCTACTTTATAGCTGCGCAGTCGTGCAAAAACCAAATCAGCTCCGTTACCAATGCCACAAGTTCCCATGCCAACTAATATCGTGGGAGTAGATGAAAATAAAGAACCCCTAACCCCTAAAGGGGAATTGAAGTTACTATTGTCTGGTATATTTTCTTTGGTATTCATACTTAAAGAATTTAATGGACCGTAATAAAAACATTAATAGACAGTGCTGACTTTTCCCCTTTAGGGGCTAGGGGTTTTGAGGTAGGGGTTATTTCTTTACTTTCTTCAATATCTTCATCAATCGCTGTGAATTGACATTGCTGAAAATGACACCATCCACCGCCACAACCGGCGATTGTGCACACTGGCCAAAACAAGCAACTGTTTTAATGGTAAATTCATTGTCGGGGGTGGTGAATGATGATTCCGTTTCATCTTCCGTACGTTTAAATCCCAGAATAGGACCAACTTCATCCAGCAGGGCTTTAGAGCCCTTGGTATGGCAAGCTGTTCCGCGACAAACAATGATGGAATGTTTGCCCTGTGGTTTAAGATTGAAAAACGAATAGAATGTGGCTACGCTGTACACTTGTGTGTAAGGGATGTTCAGCTTTTGCGATACAACCGTTAAGGTCTCACCTGGAAGGTATTTTAAAGGATTTTTTTCCTGCACCTCTTCCAATGTGGAAAGTAGCATGCCGGGCTTCCCTTTATATTTCTCAACTATTTCATCGAGAATAATTTCAGGAACGATAGAATTAGTAAGCGTTTCCATAACTATATTTTAAAAATTAGTTATCTGTTATCAAACAAATTCCGAAAAGTGAAAGTTCCAAATCAAGTCATCTAAATGACAACGAATGGATATGTTTCTGAGTACAAATATAATATATTATTACAGGAATATTTCTTTAAATACGAAATATATCAATAAAAATTCAATAAATGTACAAAAAAAGGAAGCTCATTTCTGAACTTCCTTTTAATTTTTGTAGCGGGAACGAGAGTTGAACTCGTGACCTCCGGGTTATGAATCCGACGCTCTAACCAACTGAGCTATCCCGCCATTTTTCTAAAGCGGTGCAAAGATAGGCTTTTTTGGGCATTTGACAAACCTTTTCGGATAAAAAAAAGGATTTTATTGCCGCAGTTATTCTTTACTAAATCTAAATGTTTGATATTTAAAGAGTAATTGTAAACTGTGAACTGTGAACTTTCAATTAAAAAGTTGGCTTCATGCCTAAATTGAACATAACAAACGACCACATGTCAGCTTGTGCCTCTAATAATTTACCAATTGGCTTGCCTGCTCCATGACCTGCTTTTGAGTCAATACGAATTAATGTGGGTTTTGTACCTCGGTTTCCGGCCTGTAGAGTGGCAGCAAACTTAAACGAATGTGCCGGAACTACCCTGTCATCGTGATCGCCAGTCATAACCATTGTAGCCGGAAATTTTGTATTCGGCTTAACGTTATGCAATGGAGAATATCCTTTCAGGTACTCAAACATCTCTTTGCTTTCGAGGCTCGTGCCGTAGTCGCTGGCCCACGACCAACCAATGGTGAACAGGTTGTAACGCAACATGTCTAATACGCCCACTTCGGGAATTGCTACAGCGTACAAATCGGGTCGTTGGGTCAGACATGCCCCAACCAATAAACCTCCGTTAGAACCGCCATCAATGGCCAGTTTTTTTGAAGAAGTGTATCCGGTTGCAATCAGGTACTCAGCAGCCGCGATAAAATCATCAAATACATTTTGTTTATGCATTTTTGTTCCGGCCATGTGCCATGCCTCACCGTATTCACCACCTCCACGAAGGTTGGCAACAACATACACACCGCCATTCTCCAAAAATGGAATTCTTGATACGTTAAACGTTGGGTTTAAACTGATATTGAAACCACCATAACCGTACAGCATAAGTGGATTTTTGCCATTTTTCTTCAATCCTTTTTTGTACGTAATGGACATAGGCACTTTGGTACCGTCCTTGCTGGTGTAAAAAACCTGCTCGGTGATATAATCCTCAGCATTAATTTTCACTTCAGATGTATGGAATGTTGTAGTAGAGTTTTTTTCTACATCCAATATAAAAATGGTCGGAGCAAAGGTATAGGATGTAAATACATAAAAAGCTTCCTTGTCATTTTTATCACCCGAAATTGAGGTTACCGACCCTAAAGTTGGCAGTTTGACTTCGTATTGTTTTTTGCCAGTCAAATCAAATGCATACACATGATTACTTGCATCTATCATGTATTCAGCAATAATTTTTCCGCCTATTATATTTACACTTTCCAGAACATTCTCCGTTTCTGGAAGTATTTCTTTCCAGTTCTCGCGTGATGGTTGTGCAGGATCAATTTGCATTAGTCTCGATTTTGGCGCTTTCCAGTTGGTAAGCACATAAATTTTTCCATCAACATTATCAACCACAGTGTAATCGTTTCTAAATCCAGATGCTAATTCAACGAATTTAGAATCAGGGTTTGATAGATCTTTCATTTTAAGTGAATTGCCGGTGGTTGTTTCGGTCTCGGTTACAAACAGAAACTTTTCGTCGTCCGACACGCTCGAACCGCACTCGCGAAGTGGAAATTCTTTGTTCTCAAATACAATTCTGTCCTGACTTTGTGGCTGACCAATAATATGATAGAATATTTTCTCAAATTCATTTTTGCTGGAGTATTCTTTTCCTACCTCAGGAG
>JAGNPC010000341.1 GCA_017989795.1 Paludibacter sp.
GATCGTGCAATCGTATTGATGTACCAAAACCCAGGTTGTAATACGACGGTGATATCTCTTGTGGAAGAGTTATGCAATCGGCCTTGGTTTTTTGTCGAAACAATGATCCTGTTGTTTTTCTCTGTTGCTTAATGGCGCGGGTGTAAGACACCAGAATTATGCCTATTGCATGATTTAATGTTGGCGGTAAAGTCGACTGAGTCGGAGTGCGACTTTCAATCACGCCTTGACTTGTGTTCCCATCCAACAGAGTCGGAGTGCGACTTTGCTCAATTTGATTAAATCGCCCGATCAATTGATTCTCAACGCCAAAGATACAAAATCAATTAAAACATTATTAATTACAGTCAAATTGTTTCTATTATCGCATTAATTACTTATCGGTATAGGCGCTTAGAGCGCTGTTGTTATTTTATTTTTAATCAGTCTTTTAGTTTCACTAAGAACCATCCTTTTTATGAGTAAATCGAAGATTGACCCCATCATTGAACGTCTATTATATCGAAAGTGATACTCATCGAGATAACCTTGCATCCGTTCTTTTGAGCAATGGTGGTGTATTCCTCGCAACCAACCCTGTATGTTCATTATATGAATATGCAGCTGCTGCATCCCTTTTCCTTTTTCCGAAGGAATCTGTTCTAAGTTTGGATAATCTTTTTTCAAAGGTAAATATCCTTTCCAGACATCAGTGATAACATTTGCATCATTGCTTATATATGTTTCGAAAAATGGTCTAAATTCTTTGCTCGAAGCATGTTCAATATCTTGTGCATAAGCTCGACCAACGCCATTATTATCTTCTAAAATTTCGAGCGCAACAATTACTAATTTCTTCTTACTATTACTACTTCGACCAACTTTTCCTTCCTAGTATTCTCCCACAAAAAATTCATCAACCTGTATTTTGCCGTCTAATAGGCTTTTACGACTACTTGTCATCGCTTGTTGGATTTTCCACTTAAATTCCCAAACTGTTTTCTGGCGCAGTCCAAACTCCTCCGACAGTTCCAATGATGACATTCCTTTCTTCTTGGTGCTAAGCTTAAAACAAATATGAAACGCTGTAAGCAATGAAAATTTCAACTTGTCAAACATAGTTCCTGAAGTAGGGCTTTCATCGTAATTGCACTTAGTGCAACGACGTGAATAAGGTTTTTTACCTTTGCCATATTTCAAATGACCGCACTTCTTACATTGGTAAGGTTTATCGATTGACCATTTTATTTCTGAAAGATACCGATAGCAATCCTCCTCAGTCTGAAAATACTTATTGAACTCTATTGAATTCACGCCAATATATTGTTTCCTATTATTCACGCTACAAAAGTAGCTATTTTAATTAAAATCACAGCGACCTAAACGCCTATACCGAATAATGTTTTGTGTTTAATAGCTTGAAAATTTCAAGGTCAAAAGTAAAGAATATTATTGATTTTACCAATATCGTAGTCCGAAAAAAAGAATGCCTTTTTTGCCCTTACCCCGTAAACCCAATAGCGCCGGCAATGGCGTTGACACAACGCAATAATTCAAAAAGAATTTTATCGGCTTCGGCCTGATTTCCTTCCGAAATTAACTTACGCCACTTTGCCAATAGTGTAACTTGTTGTCGGTGAAGCGAATCCATGGTTTCGGAACGCAGTAGCGTTGAATAACAATGGTTTTTTCTGCGGGTTACTAAGGGTTTATTTAGCAAAACATCTATCATTTTGCGGGTCTTGGTAAGTTCGTAAGTCAGAATTTCGGTAATTTGTTCACATTCGGGCACATCGCTGGCAAGCGAGGCATAAAGTCTGAAGATTTGCTCGTCGGACGATGCCAAACTCGAATCGATGTTGGTAAGCACATAGCGGATAAATGGATCGGCGAGAACAGCTTTGCGCAGTCGTTCAAACTTTTCGGGCTCATTTTCAAGCATTTTCTCAAGGGTTGTGCCTACACCATACCAGCCGGTAATATTAAATCGGCACTGACTCAAACTAAATACCCACGGTATAGCACGTAAATCAGATAGGCTTCGGGTGCCTGTGCGTCG
The DNA here is from genome assembly GCA_017989795.1 of Paludibacter sp. Taxonomy (GTDB): domain Bacteria; phylum Bacteroidota; class Bacteroidia; order Bacteroidales; family Paludibacteraceae; genus Paludibacter. The sequence continues at coordinate 2,039 of JAGNPC010000341.1, forward strand.
CGACGGGCGACGGGCGACTGCCAATTTTACTATGTTCAATGGCATCGATGGGTGTTGCTTTTTCGTAAAATCGAATAAATCCGGGCATCTGTGTCAGTTTTTTATACACAGTCATGCTCTCATTCGCCAAATAATTAAGTTCTTCGGTTAAATCGTGGGTGTAGCCTGAAGCGTTTTTATTCAGCAATGTGGCGGCCAATGTGCCAGCAGTAAGTAACTCAATATTATACAAGGCATTTATTTTGTTAGCATATTTGCGCTCTATCGTTTCGCCTTGTTCGGTAAGTCGAATGTCGCCATTTACCGAGCCGGGTGGCAAAGCACGTAAAAACCAATGTGTTGGGCCAGCACCACGACTAATAGAGCCTCCTTTTCCGTGAAAAAAGCGAATTTTTACATTGAATTTTCGGCCTACTTCTACCAAATTTGATTGCGCTTTGTGTAGATACCACTGACTAGCAAAAATACCACCGTCCTTATTACTGTCGCTGTAGCCAATCATTACCTGTTGCAGCATTTCAGGTGCTCCAGTGAGTTGTTGTTGCAGTTTTAAACTGTTTTGCGTGACAGGATGTGATAGAAAATCTTCCAAGATTTGTAGACTTTGAATCAAATCGTCGATGGTTTCGAAAAGAGGTACAACCGGTATTTGCGAAGCTAATCCATTGGCAGTTTTCAGCATTAATCCCGCTTCGCGTTCGAGCAGGTACACTACAAGTAAATCGGATACATTGCGGGTCATACTAACTATAAGCGAACCTATTGCCTCGGTTTTGTATGCTTTAATGTATTCGTAAACAACGCGGTAAGCGTCAATCGATGCTTTGGCCTCCGGTTCGAGTTCCAAGCCCTGCAGAGTGAAAGGGCGGCTCGAACTGAGTTCACTATTAATAAATGCAATCCGTTCAGTTAATCCATAATTCAGAAACGCCTCACCATCGAGCTGAGCAGCATGCATCAGTTGCGACAAG
>JAGNPC010000062.1 GCA_017989795.1 Paludibacter sp.
CGTCGGCAGTATATAAACCTACAAAAACGACATCGTTGTAAAGTACCACATCGCCACCTTCGACATGAGCGCGCTCGGGAAGATTGAAAATTTTGTTATACTGAATTTGATCGTATATTACTTCGTATGCTTCTTTCTCATCCTCACGATCGGGGATGATATTGGAATTGATAATTTTATCGTCGATTACAAAACCTACGTCGCGAGCATACACTTGATTGCAGTTTTCAAGCGTCCAAGGTCGAAAAACCTGCACATCGTGTTTGAGTAGCACTTTCTCAAAAGCCGACATTTCTTTGTAAATGGATTCTTCGGTGGGATAAACACCATTCACAACCGATTCGTACGATTTGGCATCGTATGTTTTATCGACAGCAGGCACCTTTCCAATAGAGCCCGGTTGACCAAGCACTACGGCTTTAAGCGTGGATGTTTCGTTACGTACATTTAAATTCATGGGTTTTATATTTGACACAAAGATAAAGCTTTGTAGCCAAAATAAAACCTACAAATCAAATGTTTTGTTCAATTATTGCATAAATATTTATTATATCAGGAAGACATCTAGCTTATGCATCGATTATTGATCAATTTCGGTAAATAAACGTGCCTGAATACGGTCTTGCGCTTTCATATTGTCAGAATTAAATAACAGCTTAATAAAATCAGCATGTGCCGATTGCTCAATAAGCTCAGAAATAGGCTCTTCCATTGTGTTAGCAAAGCCAGCACTTCTTTTCGATGGATGAGGAATAACCGTAATTATTTTGTAACTACTTATTTTCGCAAGTTTAGCAGCCTCTTTTAAGGCTATATCCAAACCACCCAACTCGTCAACCAAGCCACGCGCTTTGGCATCGGTACCAGTCCACACGCGGCCCTGCGCTAAAGCTTTTAAACTATCCACTGATAAGCCACGCCCTTCGGCACAACGATTTACAAACAACTCGTAACCTTCGTTTATCTTGGCTTGCAATTTAGATCTTTCCATCTCATTCATAGGGCGTTTGCCATTGTAACTATCACTCATGGCATTCGTACTTACGCCATCTACGCCAACCCCAACTTTCTGCATAAGCTTTTGGGCATTGGGTAGCATTCCGAAAATTCCGATTGAACCAGTGATAGTGGTAGGCTGTGCCACAATTTTGTGAGCCATACACGAAATATAATATCCACCCGATGCAGCATAATTTGACATAGAAACCACCAAAGGCTTTTTCGCTTTCAGCATAGATAACAGATGGTGCATTTTTTCGGATTCAAAGGCATCACCTCCAGGTGAATTGACACGTAGAACCACTGCTTTGATAAAGCTATTGTTAGCCAATGATTTATAAACATCGGCTATGGTTTTGCCATTTAGATCTTTCTTACCCGAACCGATATTTCCCGACAAATACAACACTGCAATTTTGTTATTATCGCTTGGCATTCGCCTGCTCTTCTTTGTTAATTTTTCGTGCGAAATAGATTTTATCTTGTACTTGGCTGGATTTATTTTATTAATAATTGTATCGGCCACATTGCTAAAAACGAGCGTATCAACGAGATTCTGTTTTTGTAAAGTAGCATTAGGTGTTAAGCCAGCAAACTGATTAGCCACCTCATTAATATTGGTATCTTTCAGCTTACGCGACGCTTCAATTTCCTTACAAACAGTAGCCCAAATAGAATTGAGATAGACCGACACTTGCTCCCGGTTACTGTCGCTCATCGACATAGATGTAAATGGCTCAACCGCCGATTTATAACTCCCGACCTTCACCACTTCCACTTCGACACCTGCTTTTTCGAGTGCGTTTTTATAAAAATAGTTTGACGATGCTATCCCTTTAATATCAATCGATCCATACGGATTGAGCATCAGTTTATCGGCTACCGAAGCTAGATAATAATTACTCTGGGAGTAATTATCGGCGTATGCATAAATAAATTTACCTGATTTTTTGAAGTCAATCAAAGCTTCACGAATTTCACGCATAGCAGCATAACCACCTTTGAGTGAACCATCTGAAAGAAAAATCCCTCCAATTTTTTTATTCTTTTTGGCGTAGTCAATATTTCGCAAAATATCACGTAAACCAATTTTCTTCTTTGGTGGCATTAAGTTAATCGTAAAACTAAAACGCTTTGGTTTCACTACATACTCTTCGAGTTGCCCTGATAACTCAAGTTTGTACACGTAAGTTGACTTGGGTTTTGCATAACTTGAAAATACAAAACTAAATAAACAAAAAAATGAAATAATAAAGATTCTGTTCATAGGATAATTGTATTAAATTGATTGTAGTTTCAAAACTTCGTCAAGTGTGTATGTTTGCTTTACTTTATGCTTTTTGTAGCTCGATTCTACAGTGCAGCACTCGGTATAAGCATCGTGTTCAAAAACCAGAAACTGTCCTTTTTCGGCCGCTTCGTCGAGTAGTTTCTTTTTATCTTCCATGGCCGAAAGCGGAAAAATATCGTAGGACGAAATCCAAGCCAGTGGCACATTAGCGGCCAGTGGAATAACATCACCACAATAAATCAAAGTTTTATCGGCAATAGTAATATAACTCACCAACTGCCCAAAAGTATGACCATTAAATACACGCACCTCCAATTGAGGGCAAACAGCAGTAGTTTCGGTTACCAGCTTCAGCTTTCCAGCTTCAAAAACAGGCATCATATTTTCCTTAAAATACGAATCACCTTCGCGAACGTTGGGGTTTAAAAAGTTGTTCCACTGCGCCTCGCCCACCCAGTGTGTGGCATTGGGAAACACCAGTTCTACCGCCGATTTATCGGCATTGTAACGGGTAGCACCACCACAATGATCAAAGTGTAAGTGAGTGAAAACAACGTCGGTAATTTCGGAAGCATTCAGACCAATTTTAGCAAGTTCCACATCAAAGTTAATAACGCCTTCAAATCCGTAATACTTCAGATAGTCGAGCTGTTTGTCGCCAGTACCGGTATCAATAAGTATTTTTCGTTCGCCCGTATCAACGAGTAAACATCGCATCTGAACTTTGCAGTAATTATCGGCATTGCATGGATAACGTTTTTGCCAAACCACTTTGGGCACTACTCCAAAGGCTGCACCACCATCCACATAAAAGGTACCAGCTTCAATTTTATATATTTGCATATTTTAATTTTTAAATGTTTAACTCAAAAAGTTCGTAAAGATACGAAGCTAAAAGAGCATTAAATAGGCTCGTTAAAGTTTTTTTTTTACTTTTGTAGATAACATCGAATTTAGTGCAAAAATATAGAAAATTAGTCAATTTACAAACCATGCAACGAATCCATTTTATAGCTATTGGGAGCACCACCATGCACAATTTAGCCATTGCTGTAAGCAAAAAAAACAGTTTTGTTGTTTCGGGTTCCGACAATGAAATTGAAGAGCCATTAAAAACAAGATTAAAAGCTAATGGTATTTTGCCAGATAAAACAGGTTGGTTTCCAGAACGTATTACAAAAAACCTATCGGCAGTGATTGTGGGTTCGAACGTTGACAAAGACAATTGTGAGCTACTAAAGGCCAATGAACTGGGATTGAAAATATATTCGTTTCCTGAATTTTTGTTTCAGCAAACAAGAAGCAAAACACGTATAGTAGTGGCTGGAAACGCAGGCAAAAGCATAACGGCTGCTATGATTGTTTTTGTTCTAAAACAACTACGCATTGACACGGATTACCTACTTAGCACTACTTACGAAGGTATAGAGAATTCGGTAAAGTTAACGTACGAATCACGCATTGCTGTATTTGAAGGCGACGAGAATGCAACTTCGGCACTCGATGATAGACCCCGGTTTCATTTGTATAAACCGCAAATAGCGGCGCTCATTGGCATTGATTTGCCGACAGATGTCAATGCCGATACGAAAGAAAAACTGGAGGTTTTTAGCAAATTTATTGATTTAATGGAAGTGCAAGGTCGGCTTATTTACCTCAACAGTGATAAGCAGTTGTGTGAAATGACCCAAAATCTTCGTCGCGATATTGTACCCTTTGGTTATAGCACTGCCAACTATAAGGTAGTGGATGGCGTGTATTATATTAATACTAAAAAAAGCGATTTAGCATTGCTTATAGAAGGTGAAAAAAACATGCAATACCTGGAAGCTGCCCGACTTGCATGCAAACAAATTGGTGTTACCGACGAACAGTTTTACAACGCTGTAGCTAAGTTTAGCGGCAAGGAACTTGTATAAGAATTTAGAATAAATGTTTTTATATCAATGCATTATTTATATTAAAAAGAAAAATGACTGAAAAAGCACTGAATTTAGATAAACGATATATGCGCATGGCTCGTATATGGGCCGAAAACTCGTACTGTGAACGCCGTAAAGTAGGAGCTTTGTTGGTAAAAAACCAAATGATTATTTCGGATGGATATAACGGTACGCCATCGGGTTTTGAAAATAATTGTGAAGACGAAAACAATGTATCCAAAGCCTATGTTTTACACGCCGAAGCAAATGCCATTACCAAAGTAGCTCGCTCGCATAATAGTAGCGATGGCGCCACGCTTTACGTAACGGCATCGCCTTGCATTGAGTGTGCTAAATTGATTATTCAATCGGGGATTAAACGCGTAATTTACGGAGAAAAATACCGCATTATGGATGGCGTTGAATTGCTCGAAAGAGCGGGAATTGAGGTAGTATTTTTGGAGGTGTGATTTAAAAATTTGAAGATTTGAAGATTTGAATTATTTATCCTCCAGTTAAAGCTGGAGGCAATTGATGACTTTTATTTTAAAAATAGATATTTAAGATATGAATAATAAAAGAAATTTGCTTTTAGTACTGATTGTATTTGTTTCGATTGTGATTGGGATTACGCTCGGAAATATGCTGGCTAACCGTGCAAAATTGCGTGATATGGGCTCGCTACAAGGCATGCTTTCGGGCATGGCAGGTGGTGGCAAACTTGATGAAATTCTTTCGATGATTGACTCTAAGTATGTGGATACTACCGACGTTAACACAATGAGCGAAGATGTGATTGTGGACTTGGTGGCTAAACTCGATCCGCACTCGGTGTATGTGCCGGCGACGGAACTGGAGGCGGTAAATAGTCAGCTCGAAGGTAGTTTTAGCGGCATTGGGGTGCAGTTTAACATTCAAAACGATACGATTATGATTGTGTCGGTGATTAGCGGTGGGCCTTCGGAAAAAGTGGGTTTGGTGGCTGGCGACCGTATTGTGATGGTGAACGATACGGCTTTTACGGGCAAGAAAGTAACCAACGACAAGGTGATGAAAAAACTACGTGGAAAGGCGGATACGAAAGTGAAAATTGGTGTGAAACGCAACGGAACCAAAGAGGTTTTAAAATACACAGTGACGCGTGGAAAGGTGCCTGTGAACTCGGTGGACATTGCGTACATGGTGAGCCCGGGTATTGGTTTAATTAAAGTAAATAAGTTTGGCGAAAAAACCTACGATGAGTTTCTGAATTCGATAGCTAACTTGCGCGCTAAAGGTGCTAAAAAATACATTATTGATTTGCGCGAGAACAGTGGTGGCTTGATGGATCAGGCGATAAATATGGTGAATGAGTTTTTGCCGAAAGGACAACTGATTGTGTACTCGCAAGGTAAGGCGTACAAACGTTTCGACGCGGCATCGAATGGAAAAGGCAGTTGTATTAACACGCCTTTGGTAGTGCTTATCGACGAGTTTTCGGCTTCGGCAAGCGAGATTTTTGCTGGTGCCATACAGGATAACGACCGCGGAACAATTATTGGCCGTCGCTCGTTTGGCAAAGGATTGGTACAGCAACAATTTGAACTATCTGACGGGTCGGCTCTCCGACTTACGGTGGCGCGCTACTATACGCCATCGGGTCGAAGCATACAGAAACCATACGTGAAAGGTCAAGCCGACGACTACGAAAACGATATTTTGAACCGCTTTAAGCATGGCGAGTTCGACAACAAAGACAGCATTCAAATAGCTGATTCGTTGAAATTCAAAACTCTGAAAGGACGCACTGTTTATGGCGGTGGCGGTATTATGCCCGACATTTTTATTGGTAGAGATACATCGGAATATACACCTTACTTAAGCAAAGTGCTCAACTACGGATACTTGTATCAATATGCATTTAAGTACACCGACCAACATCGCAAAACACTGAACACGCTCAAAACATGGGAGGCTATGGATAAACACTTAAGCAGTCAACCCATATTAGCAGAGTTTTCGCAGTTTGCGGCCACCAAGGGCGTTAAACCAAATGCAAAAGAAATAGCTATTTCGAAACGGTTACTTACGAATCAACTAAAAGCATACATTACACGAAATATTTTAGGCGACGAAGGCTTTTATCCACTTTTCTTTAAGGATGATAAAACAGTTAACATTGCCGTTAGCACACTCTCAAAAAAGAAATAAGCGAGAAATGATTGAAAAAGAAACAAGTTACCAAAGTCATAAGCTCGAAAATGGGTTCCAGATTATATTCAAACAAGATCAATGCGCTGTAACTTACTGTGGCATTGCTATTAATACCGGCTCGCGCGATGAATTAGAAAACGAACAGGGCATGGCGCACTTCATAGAGCACATGCTTTTTAAAGGCACCGAAAAACGCCGTTCGACACACATTATCAACCGACTAGAAAACGTTGGAGGTGAACTCAACGCTTTTACAAGCAAGGAAGAAACGGTGGTATATGCCGCTGTGCTCAATGAGTACAGCGAACGAGCCATTGAACTCATTGCCGACATTACACTAAACTCCACTTTCCCTCAAAAAGAAATTGACAAGGAAGTGGTGATTATCATGGACGAAATTCAATCGTACAACGACAGCCCCTCGGAGCTTATTTACGACGATTTTGAGGAACTGCTTTTTGACGGACATCAGCTTGCGCACAACATTTTAGGCCGCAACGAGGTACTCGAAAAATTGACTACCTCCGCAGCTTCCGACTTCGTAAAACGCCAATACCAACCCAATCAGATGGTGCTTTTTGTGTACGGTAAGCTCGATTTTGCACAGGTAAAACGTTGGGCCGAAAAGTACCTGAGCGCAAGTAGCTGCACCCAAGAGCCACTTGCTCGCACAGCCGTATCGCCTTACAAACCCCAACACCTAACAGTCGACAAAAAAACGCATCAAATACATTTTATGCTCGGCAACCGAGCTTACAACATGTATCACCCAAACCGTATGGGCTTGTACCTGCTCAATAATATTTTGGGCGGCCCAGGCATGAACAGCCTACTCAACCTATCGCTACGCGAAAAACATGGTTTGGTATACAATGTCGAATCATCGTTTCAGCCCTTCACCGACACTGGAATGTGGACCGTATATTTTGGTTGCGACCCCGACAATGCCGACCGATGCAAAGAGCTAGTAAACACCGAACTACGCAAACTACGCGAGCAACCCATAGCCGAAGCAGCACTCAGAAAATACAAACTCCAACTCATGGGGCAAATGGCCATTTCGTCCGAAAACAAAGAGAGTCTGGCTTTAAGCATAGGCAAAAGTTACTTGCGATATGGCAAAGTGGATGAGCTGCACGCCATTCGTAAACGCATCGAAGCTATCACCGCAAGCCAATTGCAAGAAATAGCTCGCGAAATTTTCGACCCAACACAATTCAGCACTCTTACTTACAACTAACAAAACATGACGCTAGACGACTACATACTCCAACATTCCGATGCCGAACCAGCCTACCTCGCCCGCATAAACCGCGCGACACACGTGCGCATGCTCAACCCTCGCATGCTCTCAGGTCACCTACAAGGCCGCGTGCTAGCCCTTTTTTGCCACATGATACAGCCAAAACGCATCCTCGAACTCGGCACTTACACCGGCTACTCGGCACTCTGCATGGCCGAAGCATTGCCCCACGACGGCCTCCTACACACCATCGAGTGCGACGATGAGCTCGAAGATTTCATCCGCGAAAACCTCGCCACCGTAGCCCATGGCGCCAGAGTAAAACTACACATTGGCAATGCCCTCGACCTCATCCAAAGCATCGACGAGCAGTTCGATCTCGTATTTATCGATGCCGACAAACGCGAGTACTCCGCCTACTTCGAAGCCATACTACCCAAGATCCGACAAGGCGGATTCATACTAGCCGACAACACTTTATGGGACGGAAAAGTACTAAAAACACCCGACAGCAACGACTGGCAAACCATCGAATTACAGCGATTTAACAAAAAAATTGCTGACGACACGCGCGTCGAAAAAGTCCTATTTCCACTCCGCGACGGCCTCACTATTATTCGAAAAAAATAAAAGACAACCCCTCCTGTTTACTTGTTTACTAAACATCTTGTAACTCGTAACTTCATTTGGGCGTGCCCCTCGTACCTCGGGTCGGGCTTGCAGTTTATCCCGATAAAACCGGGGCTCTTGTACTGCCGAAATACGGCAGCACGCCGCTGCAATCCCTCACGCTCACAGCAGCCTTTCCACTAGGTGTACCATTCATCATTATTCCTCCCTCCGAAGGAGAAACAAAACTACAGCCCACAAATTAAACAAACGCCATAATAAGACCAATAAACTATCAAATTATAATAAATACACACGTAAAAATAACAAATCATTCAAATAATTAAACAAATGGGAATGGCAAGCCACAATTCTTTTATGTATAAAATAATATATGTACTTTTGTACAAATAACTACTTCGCACAAGCTTTTTAAAGCAAAATGTGCTTGTATATCTTATCATTATTCCCAATTTGGGACCAAGGAAACTAAAAAATAAATTGTATATAGATGAAATTTACAAAAATGCACGGTACCGGAAACGATTACATTTACGTGAATGGTTTTACCGAAACAGTAGAAAACCCGGTTGAATTTGCCATTAAATACAGCGACCGCCACAAAGGTATTGGCGCTGATGGTTTAGTGATGATTATGCCGTCGGAGACTTGCGATTTCAGAATGCGTATGTTTAATGCCGATGGGTCGGAATCGGAAATGTGTGGCAATGCTTCGCGTTGTATTGGCAAATTTGTGTACGACAAAGGCTTAACTACCAAAACATCGGTAACC
>JAGNPC010000342.1 GCA_017989795.1 Paludibacter sp.
ATGATGCCCGCATTCTTGAATTTTGCACACCTATACTATACGGTTCGCCCAAAGTAGCAGCCTATCACCGCAAAAACTTAGAAATAACGCTTAACCTCAACCTTATTACCAATGCAGCTGAGGCAAATGAGAAACGAGTAAACATTATCAACTGCAACGATGATGAAATAAAAGTAGAACTAGCACGCTCTACGGATGAGGCTGGAAAAGCTGCTTACTTAGCTCTGGAAAAAGCAACTCAAGACCTCAAATCAGGTGCAATAGATGCCCTAGTTACAGCTCCTATCAATAAAAAGAATATACAATCAGATGAATTTACTTTTCCCGGTCATACCGAATATTTAGAAGAAAAATTTGGCAACAAAGGCGAAGCACTCATGTTGATGGTGAATGATTTTATGCGTATTGCTGTTGTTACAGGTCATATTCCCATTACCAAAGTAGCTCAAGCCATTACAACCGAAAAAATTGTAGAAAAGATTCACCAACTCAACGATGCCCTGAAACAAGATTTTATGTTAACCAAACCACGTATAGCTGTTTTAGGCTTAAATCCGCATGCTGGTGATGATGGCGTAATAGGAGATGAAGAAAAAACAATCATTTTGCCAGCTATTGAAAAAGCACTGCAAGAAGGAATTATTTGCGTAGGACCACTACCCGCTGATGGGTTCTTTGGTGCATCAAATTTTCATCATTACGATGGCATTTTGGCGATGTATCACGACCAAGGTTTAATCCCTTTCAAAGCCTTATCAATGGATTCGGGCGTAAATTATACAGCAGGATTATCCGTAGTACGCACCTCGCCTGCTCATGGCACTGCCTACGACAAAGCAGGGCAAAATCTTGCCAACGAATCGTCTTTTAGAGAGGCATTATATTTGGCATGTGATATAGTTAACAACAGACAACGAAGCTAATCTATTCAACACTTTAGTGGAAAGGATTGTAGTATGATTGACGAAAAAGAATTACAAGCAATAAAACAACGTTTTCAGATTATTGGCAATACGCCAGCACTCAATAGGGCTATTGAAATAGCTACTCAAGTAGCTGGCACAGACTTATCTGTACTAATAACGGGCGAAAGCGGTGTAGGAAAAGAAAGTTTTCCGAAAATTATACACCAATTTAGCCCTCGTAAACACGAAAAATACATTGCCGTAAACTGTGGTGCTATACCCGAAGGAACGATTGATTCGGAACTTTTTGGACACGAAAAAGGCTCTTTTACAGGAGCACTCAACGACCGAAAAGGTTATTTTGAAGTAGCCGATGGTGGCACAATCTTTTTAGACGAAGTGGGCGAACTACCCTTGCCTACCCAAGCTCGTTTGTTGCGTGTGCTCGAAGTGGGCGAATTTATCAAAGTGGGCTCATCGAATGTATTAAAAACAAACGTACGTGTAGTAGCTGCCACTAATTTGAACATCCCCAAAGCCATACAAGAAGGTAAATTTCGTGAAGATTTGTATTACAGACTCAATGCTGTACAAATAGCAGTACCCCCACTACGCGAAAGAAAAAATGATATCCCCTTATTATTTAAAAAATTTGCATCCGACTTTGCCGAAAAATACCGTATGCCTACTATTTACCTTACCTCTGAGGCTCAAGAAGTATTGGTTGATTATTATTGGCAAGGGAATATTCGTCAATTAAAAAACATCGTTGAGCAACTATCTATTATTGAAGAGCACAGAGAAATTACAAGCGATTGCTTGCAAAACTATTTACCAAAACCCACGAAAGAACAGTTACCGTTGCTTATAGCAAACACACATAACAACGAAAAATCGTTTTCTAACGAACGAGAAATCTTATACCAAGTGTTATTCGATATGAAAAAGGACATTGATGAACTAAAAAAAATGGTGCATCAGCACAAACAACCCCCTGTAACTCCGACAAAAAATACGGATAACGAACCTTCTTTTTTACCATCAATTGTGGATAAAAATACGTTGCCAAAAACAGAAAAGCACATTAAAGAAGTAGAAATCGAAGATGCTCAAGAGTACGAAGAACACAATTTTAGTGTAAACGAAATGGAGAAAAACTTGATAAAAAAAGCACTCGAAAAACACAATGGTAAACGCAAATTGGCTGCCTTGGATTTAAAAATATCTGAACGCACCTTATATCGTAAAATTAAAGAATATGATTTAGACGCTTAGTCAGATTTTAACGCACACAAACCATGAAAAAAACACGTTTTACATCCATTGGCTACCTAATTATTCCATTACTAATAGCAGTAATGGGCGTTTCTTGCTCTGTATCATACAAATTCTCAGGCACTTCTATTGATTATAGTCGTACCAAAACAATTTACGTACGCGATTTTACCAATCAGGCTCAAATGGTATATGCTCCTCTTACTGATGTATTAAACGAAACAGTAAAAGATATATATGCTCGCCAAACACGCCTTTCGCTAGTCAACCGAAATGGGGACTTAGAAATAGAGGGAGAAATTACAAACTACGACATTTCGTCTATGTCTATTCAGGCAGATGCTATTGCTGCCGAAACACGACTAACCATACGCGTAAAAGTACGTTTTACAAACAATAAAAACCACGACGAAGATTTTGAACGCACGTACACATCTTTCCGTAATTTTAGTAGTAACCTGATGCTAAATGATGTGCAAGATGAATTAATTACTGAAATGACAAAAGAAATAGCAGAACTGATTTTTAACGATACTGTAGCAAATTGGTAGAACTATGACTGGACAAGATATACTGTTTTATATGGAACATCCCGATAAACTCGGAAACCATACTCTTGCTGACATGAAAGAGATTGCCAATAAATATCCCTTTTTTCATGGCATACACCAACTGTTGCTACTCAATATGCATCACACAAACGATATGTTGTATGCTAGTACACTAAAAAAATCAATCTTATACATCAACGACAAACAAACATTTAAAAAACGTTTGCAACAACCAGTATCCAATACCACAGTTAATCCACTACTA
>JAGNPC010000063.1:0-5048 GCA_017989795.1 Paludibacter sp.
AACGCTACTTTCGAGTACGGAAAAATTGGATCCAGTTCGGTGTTGAAAGAAGACTATTTTAAATTTACTTTAAATGCGGTAATTAACGAAAATTGGTTCTTTAAGCGAAAATTATAATCAAAAAAAATATCAAATATCGTTATGAAAACTAAGAATTTACTACTAATGCTTCTTTTTAGTGTACTTTTATTCACTAATTGTTTTGCACAAAAAGAATCTAAGAAGAACAAAAAAGAAAAAAGTGAAGCTGTTGCAACTGAAGTAACAGCACCTGTTACACCAATAGAATCGGCAACTCCAGTAGTTACTGAAGAATGTACTGTTAATATCAGTTTATTTGTTGAATCAGCTAAAAACAAACAGTATGCTGATGCGTTGGCTCCATGGAATGCAGTGTATAAAGATTGTCCTGCGGCAAACAGGGTAATTTACAGTAGAGGCCGTGAAATTATTACTTGGGAAATTCAACAAGCCAAAGATCCAGTAGCTTATCAGCAGGCATTTGATAAACTAATGCAAATGCACGATAACCGCATTAAGTATTTTGGCGATGATGCTAAGTATCCTACGCCTTATATTTTGGGTATCAAAGCGCTTGATTATGTGCAGTTTGTTAAGAATGATGATTTGAAAAAACCAGCATACGCCATGTTTGACAAATCAGTAGAAGGTATGGCAGATGTAGATGTTGAAAATGTGCGTTGGTTTGTTATTTTATCGAATGGTATTTATAAAGCAGATGCTACGCATGCTGAAAAGTATATCAACGACTTTACAAAGGCGTGCGCTCTACTTGATAAAGTGATTGCTCAGCCAGAGCATAAATCCAATGCCGCTGCTGTTCAGGTTAAAGCTGCTATTGAGCAACAGTTTGCTCAAAGTGGAGCGGCTGATTGTAATACCCTCGACAAAATGTACAAAGAACGTGTTGCTCAAAACTTGACAAACAAAGATGTATTAACCAATATTGTAAGTCTATTTAAACGTGTTCGTTGCGTTGATTCAGAAGTGTTTTTCAGTGCAGCAGTAGCTTTGCATAAAATTGAACCTTCATCTGAATCGGCTGCTGCTATCGCATCTATGTCGTACAAAAAAGGAGAATTTGATAAAGCCATTTCATTTAACGACGAAGCAACTCGCCTAAGCAAATCGAATGAAGAGAAAGCTGATTTCCAATTTACAAATGCTCAAATTGTATACAAAGAGTTACGTAGTTTTTCACGCGCTCGTGACTATGCTCGTAAATCGTTAGATTATAAGCCAAACAACGGAAAAGCTTATTTACTTATTGGAAGTATGTATGCTTCAACAAAAGGCATTTTTAGTGAACCAGTTTTAAATAAAACAGTATTCTGGGCTGCGGTTGATAAATTTCAACGTGCAAAGCAAGTTGATCCTTCTGTTTCGGCTGATGCTAACGAACTAATCCGTACTTATTCAGCCTATTTCCCATCAAAAGATGATACCTTCTTTAAACCAGAGTTGAGTCCCGGAAAATCATTCTTTGTAGCCGGTTGGATTGGCGAAACGACTACTTGTAGATAAATACTGAAGTTGGGCTATATTAATGAAAAAAAATAAATTATCGATTTTTATCAAAATAACAATCACTTTTGGAGTGATTGTTATTTTGTTTATGCACACTGGTTGCGAACCAAAAGCTGAAGTCGAAAAAGTGGCAGCAGTTAAGGATCGTGCTGCGATGCCTCGATTACACACTACAAACATAACAACTGTAATTTCTGATTCAGGTATTACACGCTACCGAATTATTACGCCAGTTTGGGATTATTACGATAGGTCAGACCAGCCATACTGGAATTTTCCGATGGGTGTACGTTTTGAGCAGTTCGACGAAAATCTAAAAGTTTTTGCCAATCTGCAAAGCAAATATGCTCGTTTTAATCAATATCAAAAGCTATGGATTTTGAAAGGTGATGTGCGAATGACGAACGTTAAAGGTGAACTTTTTGAAACGGAAAGGTTGTTTTGGGATCAAACCCAAGAACGAATTTATTCTGATACTGTTGTAAAGATTACGCAAGCAACGAGCATCATCCATGCTGTAGGTTTTGAGTCAAATCAGCAAATGACAAAATACCTTTTTAAGTCAACAACGGGTATTTTTCCAGTTGAAGATTAATTTTTTGATAGTTTTCTTGCGTAAATAAAAATAATTTATCATCTTTGCACTCGTAAAACAAACAAATAGAAAATGAACACAATTTTGACAGTTACTAAATTATGGTGGTGGCACTTACAGATTAGCTAATCCGTGAGAAGTAACCCGCATGAATATTGTCAAAGAAATAATATTACACAAAGGCTTATCGTAACTCACGATAAGCCTTTTTTTAGCCCCCTAGATCCCCCTAAGGGGGACTTTAAGAAACATAAAAAATTCAAAAATAATATGGATACTAAAAATAATAAACAAAACGATACTGACTTCACTTTCCCTTCAGGCTTCGATGTGAGCTCAGCCGAACAGGGTTGGGTGGCAGACATTAACGGCTATTATGGCGAGTTTGGTGGGGCTTATATTCCCGAAATACTCCACGGTACTGTGGAAAGATTAAAAGAAGCCTTTTATGCCATAAAAGACGATGCTTCGTTTAAGGCAGAGTATTACGATTTGCTTAAAAACTACGTTGGCCGTCCATCGCCTCTTTATTTTGCAACTCGTTTATCTGAAAAATATGGAACAAAAATTTACTTAAAACGTGAAGATTTAAACCATACGGGTGCTCATAAAATTAATAATGCATTAGGCCAAATTTTACTTGCAAAACGCATGGGCAAAACCCGTATTATTGCAGAAACTGGAGCCGGACAACATGGCGTAGCAACTGCTACTGCCTGTGCGCTGATGGGTTTGGAATGTATTGTGTTTATGGGAAAAACGGATGTGGAGCGACAATTCCTGAATGTGCAAAAAATGCGTATGCTAGGTGCAACGGTAGAGCCTGTGACAAGTGGTAACTGGACTTTAAAAGATGCAACGAATGAAGCTATTCGTTATTGGTGTTCGAATCCTGACTCGTTCTATATTATTGGGTCTACTGTTGGGCCACACCCCTATCCCGAAATGGTTGCATTTTTTCAATCAGTTATTAGCGAAGAAATTAAATGGCAATTGCAGGAGCAAATTGGTCGAGATTATCCCGATTATTTAATGGCCTGTGTGGGTGGTGGAAGCAACGCTATGGGTACTTATTATCATTTTTTAGATGATGAACGTGTTAAGATAATATCGGCAGAGGCTGGTGGTTTAGGTGTTGAATCGGGCGAAACAGCAGCAACTATTAGTGTTGGTACAGTGGGTATTATTCATGGTTTTAAAACCCTACTTATGCAGGATGAAGATGGTCAGATAACGGAGCCTTATTCAATATCTGCTGGTTTGGATTATCCTGGGATTGGACCTGCGCATGCTCATTTTGCAAAGGTGGGTCGTACAAAAGTTCATGCAATTAATGATGATGAAGCCTTGGAAGCGGCTTTTGAGCTTACTAAATTAGAAGGAATAATTCCAGCGATAGAATCGGCTCATGCCTTGGCATTATTCAAGAAGGAAAAAGATACTTTTAAGCCTGACGATATTGTTGTACTAACAGTTTCGGGGCGTGGCGACAAAGATATGGATACGTATGTGAAACATTTTGCAAAATAATATGAAACTATTCGTTCACTCAAAAAAAATGCTGGCCGATTTACAAACGCCAGTCGGTATTTATTTAAAAATACGCGATTTATATACGAATTCAGTTCTTTTGGAAAGTTCAGATTATCACGGACTTGAAAATAGCTATTCGTATATTGCTTTTTGTCCGATAGGTGGTATTTCTGTTAATCAGTTTTTGATTAAAGAAGAGTATCCAGATGGGACGAAGATTGAAACACAGGTGACAAGTAAATTGACTGTTGCAGAGCGTTTTGATGTTTTTCTGAAATCGGTAGATATTATCAAAAATGATAATCCTGTTGGGATTAATGGGCTTTTTGGATATTCATCGTATGAGTCGGTGCAGTATTTCGAAGATATAAAACTTTCGGCGCGCGAAACTGTTCCTGGAAGTATGCCTGGATTGCACTATGTGTTGTTTAAATACATTATTGCTGTAAATCATTTTAATAATGAATTAACAATAATAGAAAATTTACTTGAAGGTGAAGTCTCGAAAATTGACGAAGTAGAAGAAATTCTTGATAATAATAATATAGCTACTTATGGATTTTCGGCCGTTGGTGACGAAAAATGTGATATCACCAACGAAGAGTATAAAAAAATGGTAGCTCGTGGTAAAGAAGAATGCTTTAAGGGTAATGTTTTTCAAATCGTTCTTTCGCGTCGTTTTTATCAACAGTATAAGGGTGATGATTTTATGCTTTATCGCACCTTACGCTCGGTAAATCCATCACCCTATTTGTTTTATTTCAACTTTGGCGATTTCCGTATTTTTGGTTCGTCGCCCGAGGCGCATTTGGTGGTAGATGCCAAAAAACAAAAGGCGTACATTAAGCCTATAGCTGGAACTTTTCGCCGCACAGGTAACGATGAGAAAGATGCTGAATTGGCTGAGAAACTAAGTGTGGATAAAAAGGAGAATGCAGAGCATGTGATGTTGGTTGACTTGGCTCGTAACGATTTGAGTCGTAATACTGATCATGTTGAAGTGGATGTGTTTCGTGAAGTGCAGTATTACTCGCACGTTTTGCATTTGGTGTCGAGTGTGAGTGGACAGTTAAAACCGGACACGAAAATAATTAAGCTTTTTGCTGATACTTTTCCGGCAGGAACATTATCGGGTGCACCCAAAATTAAAGCTATGCAGCTGATAGATAGTATTGAACCACATGATCGTGGCCCTTACGGCGGTTGCTTGGGATATATTGGGTTCGATGGCAGTATGAATCAAGCCATCACCATCCGTTCTTTTGTTAGCAAAAACAATACGCTTTATTACCAAGCAGGAGCAGGCGTGGTAGCTAAATCGGATGAGGAAAGCGAATTGCAAGAAGTGAATAATAAATTGGCAGCGCTTAAA
>JAGNPC010000063.1:5148-9018 GCA_017989795.1 Paludibacter sp.
AATTACGACTCATTTACCTACAATTTGGTACATGAAGTTAAAAAGTTAGGATTTACCGATGTTGAAGTGCATCGCAATGATCAGATATCGTTGGAAGAGATTGCGCGTTTTGATAAAATCATACTTTCTCCAGGACCTGGTGTTCCTTCCGAATCGGGTATTTTGTTAGACGTTATACGCACGTATGCACCTTTGAAGCCCATACTTGGTGTTTGTTTGGGTGAGCAAGCAATTGCCGAAGCATTTGGAGGTACATTGATTAATCTTTCGGAAGTACACCACGGTGTAAGTTCAATGGTAAATATATTGGAAGATGATGTGTTGTTTAAAGGGTTGGGTTCCAAAATTGAAGTAGGACGTTATCACTCTTGGGCTGCCGAAAGAAGCACATTGCCTGAGTGCCTAACCATTACGGCTGTTGATGAAGAAGGAATGATTATGGCGTTGGCACATAAAACTTATGATGTACGTGGAGTTCAGTTTCATCCGGAATCGGTTTTGACGCCTATGGGAGAGCAAATGCTTAAGAATTGGTTGATTGCCCCCTAATACCCCGAAGGGGGATTTAAAGAACGTGTTGAATAAAATTTAAATAAACAAAACTAACTATAAGCCTCTCTAATGGGGAGGTTTGGAGGGGCTTTATGAAACAAATACTGAATCAACTTTTCAATCACCAGTCGCTGAGCCAAGCTGAAGCTGCAGAGGTGATGCGTAACATAGCCGCTGGCAACTACAACGATGCTCAAATAGCGGCATTTATTTCGGTATATCTGATGCGTAGTATCGAGCTGGACGAAGTGATTGGTTTTCGCAACGCATTGCTTGAACTAGCAATCCCGATGGACTTATCGGAGTTTGATGCCCTCGACATTGTAGGTACTGGAGGTGATGGTAAAAATACGTTTAATATCTCAACCTGTAGCTGTTTTGCAGTGGCTGGTGCTGGTTATAAAGTAGCTAAACATGGTAATTACGGGGCTACTTCGGTGAGTGGTGCGTCGAATGTGTTGGAGTATTTTGGTGCAAAATTCACAACAGATTTGGATGTGATTAAACGTTCGCTCGACGATGCTGGATTTGCTTACTTGCATGCACCGCTGTTTAATCCGGCTATGAAAAACGTTGCCCCTGTGCGTAAAAACTTGGGGGTTCGTACATTTTTCAATATTCTAGGGCCATTAATTAGCCCTGCACGACCGAACTATCAGTGTTTAGGCGTTTATAATCTTAAAATGATGCGTTTGTATAGTTATATTTATCAAAACTTAGGCGTGCAGTATTCCGTGGTGCATAGTTTGGATGGTTACGACGAGATTTCGTTGACCGACACTTGTAAAATTTCGAATAATGCTGGTGAGTATGTTTTTTCGCCTGAGCAATTAGGTTTTGATTGCTTACAGCAGATAGACTTATCGGGTGGTGATACGGTGCAAGATGCTGCTGCAATATTTATGAATGTACTTAATAATTCGGCTACCAAAGCTCAAACGAGTGCAGTTATAGCTAATTCGGCTTTAGCAATACAAACGCGCAACCCAATGAAGCAGTTTGAACAGTGTAAGGCTGAGGCAGCAGAATCGCTTGAAAGTGGTAGCGCTAAACTGGCGTTCGAGAAGTTTTTAAAATCTTATAGTTAGCGGAATGTATAGTAATATTGATTGATTCCGCTAAATATTTACGAATAACAATCTTTTTGATTAAAAATATTTATTTTTGCACCTACAAAAAGGATAAACTTATAAATTGAAAATTAATATGTTACGATCAACTTTAATAAACAGAACGGTGAATAATTTGGCTAAACTCCCTGATGAAAAGGTTGTGGAAGTATCAGATTATATCGAGTTTATTTTAAAAAAACACGAAGAGAGTATTTTACAAAAAGGAATTCAACAACTTACTTCCAACTCAAAAACTTATCATTTTTTAGAAGAGGAAGAGGATTTATATACAGTTTCTGATTTAAAAGAAAAATACAATGGAAAAGGGTGATATTGTACTTATACCATTTCCTTTTACCGACTTAAAAGGGAATAAAAATAGACCTGCATTGGTGTTGATAAGTGGGTCGTTGGATATAACGGTTTCATTTATATCTACACAACTAAAATGGAAAGAGGAATACGACATTGAATTAAAATCAAGTTATGTCAACGGTTTGAAAAAAGATTCTTTATTGCGATTATCTAAGATAGCTACAATTGATAAGGAGTTAGCCTTAGGAAAATTAGGAAATATCAGTAACGCAGATATGGTTATTGTAAATGAGAACCTTCGCAATTTACTACAACTTAAATAATAATGACAATTTTAGATAAAATAATAGCAAGCAAAAAAGTGGAAGTTGCATCGCGCAAACTTGCAACACCTATTTCGGTATTGGAAAAGGCTCCAGCTTTTGCACGTAAATGCTTATCGATGAAGCAAAGTTTGCTGAACTCGGAATCGGGAATAATTTCAGAGTTTAAACGTAAATCGCCTTCGCTTGGCTGGATACACCAACATGCCGATGTGGTGAGCGTGACCGCTGGCTATAGTGCGGCTGGCGCTTCGGGCATTTCGATCTTGACCGATGAGATTTATTTTGGTGGTACGCCAGCCGATTTAATGGCTGCTCGCCCGCAAGTGAAGTGCCCCATTTTACGTAAAGATTTTGTGATTGATGAATATCAGCTTTTTGAAGCGAAAGCCATGGCGGCTGATGTTGTGTTGTTGATAGCTGCTGCTTTAACGGTAAAAGAAACACTGGATTTGGCGCGCAGGGCGCACGAACTTGGTTTGGAAGTACTTCTCGAAGTGCATAATGCCGAAGAGATTGGTCACGCCAATGATTTTGTGGATATGCTTGGTGTGAACAACCGTAACCTGAAAACCTTTGAACAAAACATTCAAACTTCCTTTGATTTGGTTGAGTTAATTCCCGATCAGTTTGTAAAAGTGAGCGAAAGTGGTATTTCGAAAACTGAAACTGTGCGTGAGTTGCGTAAGGTGGGCTATAGAGGCTTTTTGATGGGTGAGAATTTTATGAAGGAAGAGAATCCTGCGGAGGCGTTGAAACAATTTATACAACAACTAAAAGCCCCCTAAATCCCCCATAGGGGACTTTAAAGAGCCGATTAAATATGAACAATAGAAATAAAATAGACGAATATAACTCAACAAGTCCCCCTAAGGGTAGATTTAGGGGGGGGGTCAAAATCTGTGGGATGAAACATCCCGAAAATATTTCAGATGTGGCAGCCTTGCAGCCCGATTTGATGGGTTTTATATTTTATCCCAAATCGCCTCGTTATGCTGAACCGTTGGATGTTGATAGTTTAAATGCATTGCCAAAAAGTATTCGTAAGATTGCTGTGTTTGTGAACGAAACACTTGAAAATATTCTAACCATAGTTTACAAATACAATTTTGACGGTGTGCAGCTTCATGGTACCGAAAACGCGGCCGATTGCAAGGCATTGCGCGAAGCAGGCTTGTTGGTGATTAAAGCGTTTTCGATTGCCGATGCTACGAACTTTAAAGTAACACCAACCTACGAAGGCGTTTGCGATTATTTCCTTTTCGATACCAAAACGGATGCTTATGGTGGTTCTGGGGTGAAATTCGATTGGGGCATTTTAAATGAATACAAGGGTGAAACGCCATTTTTATTGAGCGGAGGAATAGCTGTTGACGATGCAGAGGCAATTTTGAAAATAGAACATCCCAGATTTGCAGGTGTTGATTTAAATAGCAAGTTTGAAGTTAGTCCGGGTTTGAAAAATGTGGAATTATTGAAAGGGTTCGGCCCCCTAAATTCCCCACAGGGGGATTTATAGAGATAATAGTTTCGTTATTTATATTAATTTTTTACTGAGTATTTTAAAT
>JAGNPC010000064.1 GCA_017989795.1 Paludibacter sp.
GGCGAATGCACCTATACAGGCTTACATGGAGCAAACAGACTAGCATCAAATTCGTTATTGGAAGCTATTGTTTATGCTGATGTTGCTGCGAAAGACAGCGCCTCAATTATTAAGCAACTGGAATTTAACGAGTTCATCCCTGATTGGAACGATGAAGGCACAAAACTACCTGAAGAGATGGTATTAATTACACAAAGCTTTAGGGAAGTTGAACAAATTATGAGTTCATACGTTGGCATAGTACGGTCGAACTTGCGTTTAAAAAGAGCTATGAGCCGACTCGAAATACTCTATCGTGAAACAGAAAATCTATTCGAACGATCTATAGTATCTCGTGAGATTTGCGAGCTTCGAAACGTGATCAGCGTAGCCTATTTAATTATAAAACATGCACTTAGACGAAAAGAAAGCAGAGGGCTACATTATACTATTGATTACCCCAAGCGCATGAAAAACGAACATTGATAATAAAACATTGATAAACAAATAAAAAAAATGAAATCCCACTACGTTTTACTTCTTCTCACAGTTATTACACTTTCTACAACAGCTCAAAACAAGAGCAATGTGGAACAGCGCACTACTGTGGTAAAAAATGAAACAGGCTGGAATAAAGAAAACGACACACCGCAAACAAACCCGCAACAAACTATAAGCGAGGGCATTACCATCAGCACCAAACAAAATGGCATTTCCATCACCATGCCTAAAGCCGTGGCCAATGTAAAACTCTTTTCGCTCACTGGCGAACTTGTATGGGCAGGCAACTTAGTTCAAGGGCGTTTTTTTATACCAACACAGGCGGGAATCTATTTTTTAAGAGTAAACAACAAAAGTCACAAAGTAGTTTGTAAATAGCAGTTTTCAAAATAATTAATCGTTAAACAACAAACAACATATTTAAAAAAAGTTCAATTATGATAAAACACATCGTATTTTTTAATTTGGCCGATAACATAGAAGGCAAAAGCAAACAAGAAAATGCAGAATTTATTAAATCAGCATTGGAAAACTTAATAAATTTGATTCCAGAAATAAAAAAAATGGAGGTAGGAATTAACAGTCCAGCAGCCCCAGTAGGAAACTTCGACATTTCGCTCTATTCGGAATTTGAAACAATGGCTGATTTGGACGCCTATCAAATTCACCCTGAACACAAAAAGGTAGCCGCCTACATTGGCAAAGTTAAAACAGATAGAGCCTGCGTTGATTACGAAATCTAAAAGCTGTCAACATGTGGAAGGATTTCTTTTATTTCAGTAAAAGCCAACGCATAGGAATAACAACATTACTCATTTTAATTCTGATTACTAGCTCAATAAGTATCTACCTATCAGTTTACACGGTAGATGAACCTAGTACCGACACGGAATTTCTCGCTCAAGCCATGGCTTTCGAAAAAAGTCTTGTTGAGCGCGACAGCCTTAAAAGTGCCCAGTGGAAATCAAAATTTGAAAACGAGTACAAGCAAAATTACGAAAAACACAAAAACCAAAATCAAGCGTATACACTCTCAAAATTCGATCCCAACACTGCCGACTCAGCCACCTTTGTACGTCTAGGACTGAAACCATATATTGCATCAAACATACTAAAATTCAGAGCCAAAGGAGGCACCTTTCGCACGCCCGAAAGTTTTGCAAAGGTATATGGCATCAGTCCCGAAAAGATGGAAGAGCTGAAGCCATACATTAGCATTACCCTCAAGCAAATTACTCAAATTGACTCTTCGAAAATTAAAACAAAGACACAAAAGTTCGAAAATATTAGTGTTGATTTAAATTCGGCCGACACAACAGAACTTATGAAAGTAAGAGGTATAGGCCGAGGATATGCCAAAGCCATTATACGCTTCCGAAAGATGGCAGGTGGATACACCAACCTAGAACAACTCAAAGAACTCTACGGCATGACAGATGCTAACTTCGAAAAAATTCGCCCATACTGTAGGATAAACAACGCTCTTATCCAAAAAATTTCGATTAACAGCGCTTCCGTTGATAAACTTAACGCTCACCCCTACCTCAACTTTTACGAATCGAAAGCCATTTACGAATATCGACGACGCAAAGGTAAAATTAAAAACATCAGTGAACTTGAAACAATTACAGAACTTAAACCCGAATCCTTACAAAAAATAAAAGCTTATCTCAGTTTTGAATAAGTTAAACTATTCATTAATGAATAAATTTCTTCAAAAACGAAGTACAACAACCGCATAAAAATACTTTATAGCCTAAAAATAAACACATTACACACAGGCATTGTTTTTGTATCATTATTATCAAATTTAGAATAATATGAAAACAATTAGCAAAATAGCTGCATACATAGTAATTACTATTACAGCACTGTCAAGTATTTCATGTAGCAATTCATTTAGCGACATTGATGAAAGCAAACTTGAACTAACCGCTAAAAGCCAAGTTTCTGAAAACACAAAAGATGTTAGAGTTACAATACTCGTTAAGGACATACACGAAGGAAAATACCTTTATAAAGTTGAGATTTTCGACCAAAATCCCGACCTACCCAATACAGCAAGTCTAAAAACTGGATATGGCAGTCGTGACATCTACTACGCCACTACAATTCAATTGCCCGAAAGCTCAAAATCAATTTATGTACGCCAAACCGACGCCAGCAAAAAACAAACGGTAAAAGTGGTTGAAATAAGCAGCACAAGTAGTATATTATGCGATTTTAATTAGAAATAAAAAGTATAAAAAAAATCAAGCACGCAAAAAAACGCTAACAACTTCAATCGAAGTGTTAGCGTTTTTTTTGTGGTACCACCAGGAATCGAACCGGGGACACAAGGATTTTCAGTCCTTTGCTCTACCAACTGAGCTATGGTACCATTTTGTCTTAGCGAGTGCAAAGATACGCACATTTTCTGATCCTACAATACCCTAGATGCATTTTTTTCGCTAAACAAAACTATTTTTTTTATAAATATCAGATAATCTATTATTTAAATCAAAATATTTTTTTGAAAAATTTCACAGATTACACATTGAAACGGAAATGCATAATATCACCATCGCTTACAACATATTCTTTTCCTTCTACATTCATCTTTCCAGCCTCTTTACATGCCGCCTCAGAACCTAATGTAACAAAGTCGTTGAAGTTGATAACTTCGGCACGAATGAATCCTTTTTCAAAATCAGTGTGAATTACACCCGCACATTGAGGGGCTTTCCAGCCTTTTTCGAATGTCCATGCACGCACTTCTTGTACGCCTGCGGTGAAATAAGTTTGTAGGTTAAGCAAGTGGTAGGCTGCTTTAATTAAACGCGCTACACCCGACTCTTGCAAGCCAGCTTCTTCAAGAAACATTTGACGCTCTTCGAAAGTTTCAAACTCGGTAATATCCGATTCTAAACCAGCAGCCACAATAAGTATTTCGGCATTTTCATCTTTCACTGCTTCACGAACAGCATCCACAAAGTGATTGCCATTTACAGCCGATGCTTCATCCACATTACAAACATACATCACAGGCTTATCGGTTAGCAGATATAAATCTTTCACTAACTTTTTGTCTAAATCGCTCAATTGCACAGTACGAGCCGATTTGCCTTGCAACAAAGTTTCTCTATATTGCGTATAAATATCCAATAGTGCTTTCGACTGTTTATCGCCCGCCGCTGCTTGCTTTTGCACTTTACTTATACGAGCTTCAATCGATTCAAGATCCTTCAACTGCAACTCTATATCGATGATTTCTTTGTCGCGAACTGGATTAACGCTACCATCTACGTGCGTAATATTTT
Organism: Paludibacter sp.; assembly: GCA_017989795.1. GTDB lineage: Bacteria > Bacteroidota > Bacteroidia > Bacteroidales > Paludibacteraceae > Paludibacter. The sequence continues at coordinate 3,780 of JAGNPC010000064.1, forward strand.
CGTCTTCAAAACAACGCAACACATGCAAAATTGCATCCGTTTCGCGTATATTTGCCAAGAATTTATTTCCCAATCCTTCGCCTTTGCTTGCTCCTTTTACTAAGCCAGCAATATCTACAATCTCCACAGTTGTAGGTACAATACGTTGCGGCTTAACAAGCTCCGATAGTTTATTTAGTCGCTCATCGGGCACCGTGATTACTCCCACATTGGGTTCGATTGTACAAAAAGGGAAATTGGCTGCTTGAGCCTTTGCATTTGATAAGCAATTGAAAAGAGTAGATTTACCCACATTTGGTAAGCCTACGATTCCACATTGTAAAGCCATTTTATTTAATTAGTTTGACAGCCCCCTAAATCCCCCTTCAGGGGACTTAAAGACTAAGTTATTTATTTATAGAAATTAAAAACAAATCTGATTGCGGAAGTAAATCAACGTCAATATGCTGATATATAACTACTTTTAAATCAAATCATCTTATTTTTTTCGAGCTGTAAAGATAGTGATTTTTGATGACATTATTTACATACTAAAAAAGGCTGAATTTCAAATTTTGAAATTCAGCCTTAAACATCTGATAATATGAGTATTGTTTACTTTTTATCTAAATCGACACATGCTTTATAAATATTCTCGACCAATTGAGGAAGTACAGCCTTAGGCACTGCCGAAAACGCCAAACGCACCACATTGCCCAACACGATAACACCAGTACTGTATTTTTCGAGCAAATGCTGACGAATATCTTCGGCTACCAAGCCTTTTTTGGGCTCCACACACATAAAATAACCCGAGTTAAACGGAAGTGCTTGAAAATACTCCGCATACTCAGGACGTGCTAATTCTTGTTTAAGTGCATCGTAGCGACTTTTTAATATATCGTATTTCGCTTTTTTTGAAGCTTCGTAGGTTGGAGCCGAATAAACAGTATATAACATTGATTGTGAAATTTGGCTAATATTGGAAATATTACCTCGCACAGCACCTGCGGTTTTATTTTCCATGGCTTCGTACAATTCGGCAGTTCCACCTTTAATGGCATAGCTTAAAAATCCTACGCGAAAGCCCCATACATAATCTTCTTTTGTTGGTCCATCCATTTTAACGGCCAACACATTTTCGGATAAATTGGCCAATTTAGTAAAGATAGACTCCATAAACACACCCTCTTCGTACACCAAGCCAAAGTAAGCATCGTCAATAAGCACTACCACTTTTTTACCTGCATCAGCTACTTTTTTGATTTCGGATACAATGGCATCAATTTCGGTAACCAAAGGAGTGTATCCTGCGGGGTTATTAGGGAAATTGAGGAGCGTGATGATTTTTTCGCCTTTTACTTCATTTAATTTTTTAGAAAAATCAGCAATATTAAAACCACCATTTGCAAACAATTCAAAGGTATCAACTTTAGCTCCGTAATTGTTTTCAAAAATTAAATTATAATTTTCCCAGTAATGATTCGACAAAAGCACCGTATCACCTTCGTTTGCAAATAAATAACCAGCCATGCTAATACCATGCGTTAATCCATTAGTTGCAACTGGATTGCTAATTACTGTATCGCCAAGCGACGGATTTTTACGATAGATGGATTTTTTCCAAATAGTACGCAACTCAGGTTTACCAAAACTTGGCGCATACGGAAATACATTGGATGTTGGTAAATTTAAAAGCCCGTCAAATTCAGGTAAGTGCATTGAACTACCATCATCCTCCACAGCCTCGCCGATGGTGGCATTAATTGCCTTTCCTTTTGCTTGAGCTGCCTGTGCTAAAATTCCTAACTTGGGGAAGAATATGTTTTTTCCTCGTTCCGACAGCATTTCGTAAACATTTGCGTTTACTTGCTGTATGGTTGTATTGAGCGCTATTGCCTGAGAATCCATAAATATGTAGTGTGTTATAGTTAGTTAGCTTGATTCAATTTATTAAAATCCGAAATATCACCTTCGATATAAACCGTATCATTAATTTCCGCTGCAAAATTACTAATTAATTTATTAAGTTGTACTTAATTTTTGCAGTTTTTTCACCCCCAAATCTGATCTATCACTTTTGGGTAATACACATACTCAAGCTCGTGAACTTTAGCCGCTATACTTTCGGCAGTATCGTCTTTAGATATTTCGCATTTATATTGAACAATAATATTTCCCTCATCATAATGTTCGTTAATATAATGAATAGTGATTCCCGATTCCGAATCGCCAGCATCTTTTACCGCTTGATGTACTTTATCGCCGTACATTCCTTTGCCACCATATTTAGGAAGTAGTGATGGATGTATATTAATTATTTTATCAGCATATTTTTGAACTAACACATCAGGTATACGAAGTAAAAAACCAGCTAATACGATATAATCAATCTCATAATCTGTCAATATTTTTAAAACAGCATCGCCATTAATAAAACTATCTTTTGAAAAAGTAAAAGATGGAACACCCAAATTTTCAGCACGTTGATGCACAAAAGCATCAGCTTTATTCGATAAAATAAGAGGAAAACTAAACACTACTGAACCTTTAAAGTACTCGAGGATATTTTGAGCGTTAGAACCAGAGCCCGACGCAAATAAAGCAATTTTTTTAGACATTTGAATATTGTTAATTATGCTCACTTCTATATTAATTGTGCAAAAAACAGTATTTTTTTTGAAGAAAGTGAGGTAGATTGAAGTTTTTTTCGTTTCTTTGCACCGCAAAATTAAAAAACAATTTCTAATTACAAACTTAAAAAAAAAAATTATGTCAGAAGTTGCAGCTAAAGTTAAGGCTATTATTGTAGACAAATTAGGCGTAGAAGAAGTAGACGTTGTAGAAACAGCAAGCTTCACTAACGATCTAGGTGCTGATTCATTGGATACAGTAGAATTGATCATGGAATTCGAAAAAGAATTTGGTATTTCTATTCCAGACGAGCAAGCAGAGAAAATTGCTACTGTAGGTGACGCAATATCGCACATTGAAGCTATCCAAAAATAATCTTTTTCCACAATAAGTATTTATTATGGAGTTAAAAAGAGTAGTAGTAACCGGCATTGGCGCGGTTACTCCTATAGGCAATACTGTTCCAGAATTCTGGGACAATTTGCTTAAAGGAGTAAGCGGTGCAGCGCCGATTACTCGTTTCAATACAGAACTTTTCAAAACAAAATTTGCCTGTGAAGTGAAAAACTTCGATGCAACCAAGTATTTTGATCGTAAAGAGGTACGTAAGTTAGACCTTTACGCCCAATATGCTATTGCATCAGCCAAAGAAGCAATTGAAAACAGTGGTATTGACTTGGAAGCGATTGACAAAGACGAAGTAGGTGTAATTTTTGCTGCTGGTATCGGTGGTATTGGTACATTCGAACAAGAAATTGGATACTATTATCAGAACCTTGAAAATGGCCCTAAGTTTAATCCATTCTTCATCCCAAAGATGATTTCGGATATAGCTGCTGGTCAAATTTCAATCATGTATGGTTTTAGAGGACCAAACTACGCAACAGCATCAGCTTGTGCTTCGTCAACAAATGCATTGATAGATGCATTTAATTACATTCGACTTGGAAAAGCAAACATCATACTAGCCGGCGGTGCCGAAGCTGCTATTACCCCAGGAGGTGTTGGAGGTTTTAACGCCCTAACTGCACTTTCTACACGTAACGACAGCCCCGAATCAGCCTCACGACCATTCAGCAAAAGCCGCGATGGCTTTGTAATGGGTGAAGGTGCTGGATGTTTGATTCTTGAAGATCTTGATCATGCTTTAGCTCGTGGCGCTAACATCTACTGCGAGGTAGTTGGCGGCGGAATGTCGGCTGATGCTTATCACCTTACAGCTACTCACCCCGATGGGCTTGGAGCAAAACTGGTAATGAAACGCGCATTGAAAGATGCTGGTATGGTTCCTGAAGACATTGACTATATCAATGTGCATGGAACTTCGACACCTGTAGGTGATATTTCAGAGCCAAAAGCTATTGTTGATGTATTTGGTGAACATTCGTACAACTTAAATATCAGTGCAACAAAATCAATGACAGGCCACCTTTTAGGTGCAGCTGGTGCTGTTGAGGCTATTGCAACGGTTTTAGCTGTTGTTAACGATATTATTCCACCAACAATCAACTTTACCGAAGGTGATGAAGACGATCAAATTGACAATAAATTAAATTTCACATTTAACAAAGCTCAAAAAAGAGTTGTAAATGCCGCATTATCAAATACTTTTGGATTTGGCGGACACAATGCAAGTGTTATTGTGAAAAAATTCGTACGTTAATATCGTGCTAAAAACAGTCATATTAAAACTAAGGCTCTTTTCGAAAAAACGAAAAGAGCCTTATTTATTGTTTTATAATGTACTTGGATTTTATCCATATAAAATTGAGTATTATCAATTAGCGATGTTGCATCGATCTGCATCGGTAGCTACAGACAATGGAAATTCACTTAGCAATGAGCGATTAGAATTTTTAGGTGATGCGGTGTTAAACTCAGTTGTAACAGATATTCTATACCGCCGATATGAACACCAGCGCGAAGGCTTTTTGACAAACACGCGCTCGAAAATTGTAAAAAGAGAATCGCTTAACAAAATTGCACTCGAAATAGGGCTCGACAAGCTGATGCTTGCAGGTAAAAATGTACGAACAGGCAATACCAATATGCTTGGCAATGCGCTCGAAGCACTTTTAGGGGCCATCTATCTGGATTATGGCTATAAGAAATGTAAATTATTTGTTGAAAATCAACTGCTCAAGAACTTTATCGATATTGATAAACTTGCTGCTGATGAAGTGAATTTCAAATCGAAATTGATTGAATGGTGTCAAAAAAAACGATATGATATTGAATTTGTATTATTATCTGAGGAGATAAGTAATGCTAACAATCACTTATTCCACACACAAATAATCATAAACAACACACCAATATGCGATGCTAGCGGCCGTAGTAAAAAAGAATCGCACCAAAATGCTGCACTTAAAGCATTCGATATGCTTGAAAAAATCCACTTCATTGTAACACCTAAAAAACAAACAGAGGAAGCAAACTCCATCTGAAAACAACGAATACAAAACACAAATTAACACAAAAACCAACAACAACCAAACATTTAACACTATGACCTACAACTTATCGATTTTTTTACTAATTTTGCAGCATTAATCAGTCAAAACCCTAAA
>JAGNPC010000343.1 GCA_017989795.1 Paludibacter sp.
ATAACACGCCCCGATAGAGCAGAGATTAAAAAGCGAAACAAAGGCGTTAAAATAGCGAAGAAACAAGAAATTTCGGAGCTAAACCGAAAAGTGCGTGCCGCATCGAGCATTCGTACTGCAAGGCTAGCAAGTGTGTTTGAAGCGCCCGAACAAATAGCCTTAACCGAGTTTGCCGGAACAGCTAGCAATAATACGCTTGCTACTGAACACAATTGCTATGTTTGCAAAAAGAAATACACGGCTATTCATCATTTTTACGATACGATGTGTACGGAATGTGGTGATTTAAACTATGCAAAACGATTTCAAACATGCGATATGACAGGACAAGTGGCTCTTATCACGGGTTCGCGCCTAAAAATTGGATACCACGCCACACTCATGATGCTTCGCTCGGGTGCATCGGTGATAGCTACTACCCGCTTCCCAGCCGATTCGGCTATTCGTTTTGCTAAAGAAAAAGACTATGACGTATGGGGCAACCGTTTACATATTTACGGACTTGACCTACGTCATATACCAAGCGTTGAATTGTTTGCCACCTATGTAGAGCAGAAATACGAACGCCTTGATATTTTAATAAACAATGCAGCTCAAACCGTCCGTCGTCCATCCACGTTTTATAGCCACTTGATGGCCAACGAATCGTTACCGTTTGAGCAACATTCACCAAAAGTTCAACAATTGCTTCAGCACCATCATCAATGCTTAAACGAGATTGAAGCATTTAATGGCAATGGAACTGTTGATAGCAATGCTCCTATGGCCGTGCGCTGGAATGTGCGTACGCCTGGTATTGGCATAAAAGCTTCGGCACAATTGTCGCAAATACCGTATAGTTTCGATAACTCGAACGAAGCGGTGGAGCTTTTTCCAGAAGGAAAGCTCGATGCCGACTTACAACAAGTTGACCTACGTAAAACCAACAGCTGGCGTTTAAAGCTTGGCGAAATTGAACCTGTGGAAATGATGGAGGTTCAATTGGTAAACTCCATAGCTCCATTTGTACTTTGCAATAGGCTAATAGAACTAATGCGTAAGGACTATACGGGCAAAAAACACATTATCAATGTATCGGCCATGGAAGGTAAATTCCATACATTTAAAAAAGCCGACCGACACCCGCACACCAACATGGCAAAAGCGGCATTGAACATGCTCACGCACACATCTGCAAGCGATTTAGCCAAAGATGGTATTTTTATGAACGCCGTAGATACAGGTTGGGTAACCGACGAGGATCCAGCTGAAATATCAAAACGCAAACAAGAGCTGCACGACTTTCAGCCTCCATTGGATATTGTAGATGGCGCTGCACGCGTTTGCGATCCGTTTATCGACGGTATAAACACGGGTAAACACTGGTGTGGAAAATTCTTGAAAGATTATTTCCCTATTAGTTGGTAAAAAACATTTACCATTTAATAATGTACCATTTACTATTTAAATAAAGATAAGACAGATTGTGTATTATTGAATTATTGAGTTTAGTTAAACACCTACATACGAAAGCCCCTGTAGCAAAACTACAGGGGCTTTTTTAGTATTATGGAAACAATATAATACTATTCGTCTTTTTTCTTTTTCTTAAAAAGCATGGTAATTAAACCACCACCCGCAAGCAGTGCCATCAGTATACCACCATCGATAGGCACGCTCATGCCTTCGGGATCATAACCAGGATGAGTACCTCCAGTTTGGGCAAACAGTAGGTTTACCATTAGCAAGCCTACAAACATGAACGTAACTTTAAGTATCATGTTTCTTTTATTATATATATTAGTTGTTTTCATAATCATTTACTTATTTAATAATTATACGTTGTGTTTGTTCTTGATTACCTACTGTTAATTTCACAATGTAAATGCCTTGATTTAATTTGGGTTGTAAAGTAGTAATTGAATTGGAAGCAAATGGCTTGGTTGCAATTAATTTACCAGTACAATCAAATACCTTAAGCATGCCTATCTCTGCTAATTTGCTTGAAACAATAATTCTATTTTCGTTTACAAGCAATTTTAAATCAGAATCTTGTACTTTATCGATAGCATTTATCAATCCTTCACCAATGATTTTAAAACGCTTAGCAGGATCCGAAACATTTGATGTAAAACTATATTCACTGCCACTTGCTGTAATATCTACTGTTTTATTATCAACCATATCGAACAAATAAAGCGATTGGTATTTTTGATCAAAATTAGTGTGTTTAAAAATCAATTTAAAGTTCGATTCCGTTCCTTTTTGTATGCCTATATACGCATTGTTAATATCGTTTAAAACATTAATTTGATAATTATCGTCGGTACCAATACCGTACAACTGCGCCACATCAGCGTTTGCCAACATTTTTGGGCCATCAAAACCATTATCAAAGCCACTTGTACAGTTATCCATTTCGAACAACCACATACGGTCTGAGAATTTATCGCCTTTTAAGTCAATCATGGTACTCATTTTGGTATCCACGGCTTTTGCACGTTGTTTTTGCGAGTTTGAAACGAGTGCTGATTTGGCATACGAAACTGAACCCGGATTGGCAGTAGCTTTAACGATAAAACCTTGCATGCCTGCAATTTCGGCATCTACACCTCCTGAACCAGCCGTACCGGGAGTTAAAACTTTGTACGTACCAGGACCTTCGCCCGGAGTAGTTTCACCATTGCTTGTCAACCAGTTATTGTATGTACCCGAATTGTATAAATAAACAGCTGCCTGCGTATTAGCACCAAATTGCATGTTCCTGATATCCATAGAACCAGTATAAGGATTACTTAGCAAGTTTTGACCTTTGTAATATGCGGTTGGTGTATATTGCAAAGTTTTACTAAAATCAGCTGTATTTAATGTGCCAGCAAACGAATATTTACGGTGTGTTTGGTTGCAAATTTCGTAAGCAAGTCCAGGTGTTAACACATCGCTCCCTGCTAATTGCAACGAGGAGTTATCATTTCTTTTTGCC
>JAGNPC010000344.1 GCA_017989795.1 Paludibacter sp.
TTTTTTGCTCATAAAAGGCTTTGTCGCCCGATAAATTAAAACTCAACCGATGGAGGGAACAAGCACCATGCTCGGCTATGGCTTTGCGATGCTCTTTGGTTGGATAGGCTTTGTTTTTCTTCCAGTTATAAACAGGATATTGCTCATGAAGCTGTTCCATAAGTTCATCGCGATGCGTTTTAGCCAGCACCGAAGCAGCTGCTATCGACAGAAACTTTGCATCGCCTTTTACTATAGTTTGATGCGGCACAGTCCCAAAAGGCTTAAACCGATTACCATCCGAAATAATAAACTCAGGACGTACATTCATCGCTTCAATAGCTCTATGCATGGCCAAAATAGATGCATTGAGAATGTTAAGTGTATCAATTTCAGCATTATCAACAACACCAATTCCCCAAGCCACAGCCGCTTTCTCAATTAGTGGTCGCAGTCTATCGCGTTCCTTTTCGGTTAGTTGCTTAGAGTCGTTAAGTGCTGCACACTCAAAATTTGCAGGCAAAATAACTGCCGCCGCCACTACCGGACCAGCCAAACAGCCTCTTCCGGCCTCGTCGGTACCACATTCAAGCTCCAAACCCGAATAATTCGATTCTAAAATACCCATGCTTAATCCTTATTTAGTTTGTGTTCTAACTCAGCCCACAACACAGGAGTAAGTGGCTGAACAGCAGCATATAATTTTGATTCTTTAATGCTTTTTCTTTCAATAATACTTGAAAAAAAAGAGCTCGAAACAATCATATTTAATACAAAACTAGCAATGAGTGCATGTTTTAAGCCGCCTAAAAAACCGCCTAAAATTCGGTTTAACCCTCCAAGCGAAGCTGCCTCAGCTAACCGTGTGAGTGCTTTTGCCAAAATATTGAAGAGAATTAAAATTGAAACAAATACGATAACAAAAGATAGCGGTTTAGCAATTGAAGAAGGAAAGCTAAAAACGCCTTCGAGCATTGATTGCGCAATGGGCGTTAGCCATTTACTAAAATAAATTGCAACTATTACTATTAAAATTGAAATTGTTTCGCGCACAAAGCCTCTTATGAGTCCAATAATAAAACCAATTAGCAGAAACAGTATAAGTATGCTATCGAGTGTATTCATCTTTATTTTTGTTCATTTACCTGTTTGCAAATATATAAAAAAAATATGGCACAGCTTTTGTTTTGTCCGTGATACAGGATGTTTAAATTTATTGAACAGCGCTCAATCTTTTATTTGTAAAAATACATACAATTATGAAAACACGAGTTATTAGTCTGATAGCGATTATAATAATTGCTAGTACCACACAAAGTTTGGTAGGACAAAAAAGCATTAAAGTGGAAGCCGTTAACGACGACATTAGTTACTATTTAGACCTAAAAGCAGTAGCATCCATTTTTGGTGATGCGCGTAATTTAGAGGAATTTGAAAATCAAATTAACGACTACGATGCCCAAATTTCAAATCTCGATTTAAACTCCGATGGCCAAGTTGATTATTTGCGCGTAATTGAAACCTCTGAAAACAACACGCATTTAGTAGTGATACAAGCCGTGCTCGAACGGGATGTTTTTCAAGACGTGGCCACCATTGTAGTGGAACGCGACCGCTACAAAAGAACATACGTGCAGGTTGTAGGCGACCCTTATATTTATGGTGCAAACTATATCATTAATCCAATGTACCACCACACCCCAACCATCTATTCGTGGTTTTGGACATCGAGCTATCGCCCTTGGTATTCGCCCTACTACTACGGATACTACCCACGCGTGTACCGCTACCGTAACCCCGTGAGCATAAATATCTACTTGAGTCACATTAACGTACACATCAATCATCACCACCGCTATGCGTATAGCAATGAGTGGAGAAACCCGCACGCATACAAGATTTACACAAATGTTTGTCGCAACGACTATGGCAACCGCTACCCCGACCGCACTTACAGCCGCCGCAACGTAAACGTATCCAACAGATATGAGATGGACAAAACACGAAACACCGATTATGTAACGCGCAATTCGGGTTCAGGCACACGCCAAAACAGCTCAGCAAGCCAAAGCAATAGAGCTGAAAGCCAAAGAAGCCAATCGAGCCGTATGTCGAATCGCGAATCGAGCCGCGAAGTAGGCAGTGAAACAAGAAGTGATGTTAGTCGTGATATTAATCGTGGATCTAGTCGCCAATCAAGTAGCGATTCTGGTCGCGAATCAGTAAGCACTTCACGTCCCACAACTTCCTCGAGCACTAGCACTCGCGAATCAAGACCCGAAGTACGCAAAACAGATCGCGCTCCCGAAACCATATCACGCGAAGTAAAAAGCACACGTCAGCAAACAACGCAGCCATCTTCAAGCACATCCGAAAGAAAAAGTGTAAGCACAGCTCCCAGTTCAAGTCAACGTAGCAGCGCCAGCAGCACTACCCGAAGCAGTTCAAGCTCACGGAGCAGCCGAGGCAGTTCGAGCGACAAAAACGAAGGTGGTCGTAGATAACAACTTAAATACGAAAACAAATTTGTGTTACGATCAAAATCAATTTCAAAATAAAAACCACCAGCGCTAAATGCTTTGGTGGTTTTTATTTTTTTGCCAATCAATAATTCCTTTAATTGACAAAATAAAAAACACAAAAAATTCAATGGAGAGTAAATATAGCCCTTGACGATAAAACACAAATACCGAAACGGCGTTCACAATTACCCAGACATACCAATTGTCAATAATTCTACGTGTAAGTAATATTTGCCCAACAATGCTAGCAATAGCAAGAAATGCATCGTAATAAACTTGCGAAGCTGGAGCCGTAAAAACAGCAGGAAACAGCTCAGGTAGCTTCTGAACAAAATAACCAATCGCAACCGTAAGCACCATTGTTAGTGCAAAGAGCCATAGTCTCCATGTTTTAGTTAATACAGTTGGTTCCTGCTCCAAAGCCAACTGCTTACGCCAAATATACCAGCCATACAAG
>JAGNPC010000345.1 GCA_017989795.1 Paludibacter sp.
AGGTAGGGTTGAGTATGCAGCACTACGACCGTGCTCATTTCTCGAATTTTTGGGTGCCCTAGGCGAAGACCAGCTTAGTGTTGGCTTGGAAAATATTGCTTTGCCAGCTGCTTTACATCAAAAGCTGCTTAAACTATTTAATGAGTTTGTATTGGTAGGCGGCATGCCCGAAGCTATACGGTTTTATAGTACTACAAAAGATTTGGTTGCTTTGGGTGCTGTATTCGACAATTTGCTTACTGCCTATACCGATGATATTGAAAAGTATGCCGATAGTAAAACGCTTCAACGTGTTGTTCGACATATATTAAATCATGGATGGCAATATGCAGGTGAACGTATTAAGTTTGAGCGATTTGCCAACTCGCCCTATAAATCGCGCGAAATGGGAGAGGCTATGCGTGTGTTGGAAAAAGCTATGTTGATTGAGTTATTGTACCCAACAAATTCAACATCGCTACCTGTTTTTCAGGATGTTAATAAATCGCCCAAGTTAATGTGGTTAGATACTGGTTTGGTAAATTATTTTGCTGGTTTTCAGAGGGAATTATTTAGTAGCGAGGATATAAGCGACGTTTGGAAAGGTAAAATTGCCGAACATATAATTGGACAGGAATTGATTGCCTTATCGCTCAAAGTAAATGCTAAAAGAGCTTATTGGGTGCGGGATGTTCGAAATTCGCAGGCAGAAGTTGATTTTGTTTTTAATTACAACGGAAGTCTGATACCTATCGAAGTGAAATCAGGGCATAATGCAAAGTTAAAGTCCTTACATAAATTTATGGAAAGCGCTGATTGTACATTTGCTATTCGGTTTTGGAATCAGGCTTATACCATAGATACAATTACATTACCATCATCTAAAACATACACGCTTTATAATATCCCATTTTATTATGCCTGCGTATTGGATAAATTTTTAGAAAAACAAATATGAGCCTATTAATCACCGGCATCCACGGCTTTGTAGGCACCATGCTGCCCGAAGTGTGTATAGTTAAATATAGGTTATAGAGCTGTCCATACTTTAGCTACGGATGGAGGGTAGCAAGGCTCCAGCCTTGCCTATTTAAAGCAAAAAAATCGTATTAATCTATTCGGTGCGCCACTCCGAATTATTACTCCAACAATTCACCCGCCTACCCCAAAGGATTGAAAACACAACTTCGTTTTTTTTTGTTTACGGTGGTATTTTTCTGAAAAATGGAATTGAATTTATGGTTTTTATGTGTTATTAATGGATTTCCGATGGTTTAATTCCGAAAAATGTAGTATATTTGCATTTTTAAGAACCAATAAATGTATTATTACTACACTTTATGGAACGAAAAATAGAAGCTGAATTAATCGATTGGAAGAATTCGAACTTGCGGATGCCATTAATCTTACATGGGGCAAGGCAGGTTGGTAAAACTTTTGTGATAAAAAAGTTTGCTGAGGTTCATTATGGAAATTGGGTTTATTTGAATTTTGAAGCCAATAGAAGCCTTCATGCCATTTTTGAGAAAGATTTGTCTCCTGCTCGTATTTTAATGGAAATTTCGGTGCTGCTGGGTGTAACGATACATGAGCATTCCACCTTGCTTTTTTTCGACGAAATTCAAGCATGCGAAAGGGCTCTTACTTCTTTAAAATATTTTTGTGAAGAAAGTGCAAATCATCATATTATAGCTGCTGGTAGTTTATTGGGTGTGGCTTTGCATCGCGAACAATATTCATTTCCGGTAGGTAAAGTTATTGTCAAAACCCTTTATCCTTTTGATTTTGAGGAGTTTTTGTGGGCTGTGTCCGGTAAGGATGCTGCAAGTATGATTCGTTCGTGCTATCAGACAAACTCATCTTGTTCGTTGCACGAACATTTTTTAGAGCAGTTTCGACTCTATTTATGTCTGGGAGGCATGCCGCAGGTTATTAATACTTATCTTGAAAAAGATAGATTTGAGGAGGTGGCAATTGTGCAACGTGGTATAATTGATGCTTATATAGCGGATATGGCAAAGTATTCGCAGCCTTTCGAAACGGTGAAAATTATGGCGGCTTACAATTCGGTAGCGTCACAATTGGGCAAAGAGAATAAAAAATTTCAATATAAATTGATTAAATCAGGTGCACGAAGCTATCAGTACGAAACAGCTATTGATTGGTTGTGCGCTTCTGGTATTGTACATAAATGTATTCGTATCACGCAGGGCTTTTACCCTTTGTCAGCGTTTGCAGAACCCTCTTTTTTTAAGATTTATATGGGCGATATTGGTTTGTTGTGTTCGAAATTAGGTGTTTCGGCTCAAGTGATTATAACTGATAGTCCGAATATGAATTATTTTAAAGGAGCATTATACGAAAACTATGTGGCTAATGCCCTGTTGAGCAATGGTTTCTGGTGCAATTATTGGGAGTCGGAAGGAAAGGCGGAGGTAGATTTTGTAATTCAGACCAATCAAGGTGAATGTATTCCCTTAGAAGTGAAATCATCGGATAATGTTCGTTCAAAAAGTTTAAATCAATTTGTAACAAAATACAAACCAGCTTATTCCATTCGCATTTCTACTAAAAATTTTGGTTTCGAAAAAGGGATTAAATCAGTACCACTTTATGCTTGTTTTTGTGTGAGTTAAATACATGTGAAAAGCACATACTAGTCTCAAAACAATGAACCTATTCATCACCGGCATCTCGGCCTTTGTAGGCACCAACTTGGTACAAGCGTTAAAAGCAAACCATGTAACGCAATTCGGGGCGCGTCTTTGAGTCGCACTCCGAATAAGAGATATAGCAGATGTGATAAGAGTCAAGTGTATAGCGTACCCATGCAGCCCGAAGTGTGTACAGTTAAATATAGGTTGTAGAGCTGTCTGTAGTTTCTTTAGCTACGGTCGGGTGGGTAGCAAGGCTCCAGCCTTGCCTATTTAAAGCAAAAAAAACGTATTGATCTATTCGGG
>JAGNPC010000346.1 GCA_017989795.1 Paludibacter sp.
AAACTCTGTAATAATTTATAATCCATAATAGAAGTCCGATAATCAATATTCCATAAATTGCTTTTGCCCATATACTGTAGTACCATGGTGGTTTGATTGTTATCTGTAAATTAAATGCAGGAAATACTGTTTTGCCCTCCGTGCCATAATTTCCAATAGTGAGGCGGTATTTTCCAGGGGCCAAATTGTTGTACGTAATGCGGTTTGAGTTAGGCTTTACATTACGCCATTCTTGGTCAATGCCACTAAGCTTATAGACGTATTTCTGGTCATTTTCTTGCGCATATTTTAAGTCTGAGAATTCAAATGTGAGGTTATTTTGGTCGTGCCTAAGTGAAATGTCATCAGTAAACAATGCGCTTTTTCCTTTGTAATCGATACCCGCCTGAACAAAACGATCATTGATATACAAAGCAGTAAGCACAATTTGTGGATTCGTTTTTTTCTCCTTGTAGATTGAAGATGGGAAAACTGCAAATCCATCCACACCTCCCATATAAATATCATTTTTATCCGAATCGAAAAAACTACAAGAAAATGATTTATTGGCAAATCCAAGATAATTTGACCTAAGAGTTTTTTTGTCCAAAACAAATATTCCCGCCGAAGTAGTGATCCATATATGGTTGTTTTCCTCTGTTAGTAATCGTATAGGAATATCTTCAATGCCTTCCAAACGGATAATTTGAACTGCATTTGTTATTGGATCAATTCGACTAAGACTTCCAGAGTTTCCTACCCAAATGTACCCCTCTTTGTCACGAATCAAGCTAAAACAATTCTCAATAGTAGATTTCTCACGTGAAGGGAATTTTGTGACGACCCCTGTTGAGATGTTTATTTTATTAACTCCATTTGTATAGGTCAATGCCCAAACATTACCCTGTAAATCGGGTGCAATTTGAAGAATGTAATTTTCGGATAAACCATTAGTACTTTCATTGTTATTGAAATTTTGTTCGGCAACATAGTGGTATGAGGTACTATTAATCAGTTTTTTTTTGTTGACAACAAAAATTCCACCCAAATAAGTACCTATCCATAACCTTCCATTATGGTCTTCAAAAATACTATATGCCCAATTTGCATTACGGGTAAACGTGCTATCTACAATATTGTAATGAATAAATTGTTTTGTTTTATAATCGTATCTATTAATACTGCCATCAGTTGCTACCCAAAGGTTTTTGTCGTTGTCTTCGTAAATGTAACGAATCCTGTTGTGTGAAATAGGAAAACGAATATCACCCATTTTATACCAAATGCATTTTTTTGAACCTGCCGCTGAAAAAATAAGTCCATTGTTTCCACCATACCAAAAGTTTCCCTTTGAATCTTTATAAATTACCTGAAACTGATTGCCATCTCCAATACCTGTTAACTCAGAAATATGTACAAAACGATAGTCTTTGTTGTTTTTGTGTAAAGACACTCCATAATCAGTTCCAAACCAGACATTTTTATTTTTATCGGTTAGAATACTCCATATTATGTTATTTGTCAGAGATTTACTGTATCGAGAATCATGAACCACCTGTCTAACCAAACCATTCTCTTTATTGTAAACGTATAAACCATTATCCGTTCCGAGCAATAGATTGTGATACTGATCCAGTGCCAATGATTTTATAGAGTTATTATCGAAAGCTTTGATGCGTTCAACGTTTCCAGTTGAGAGACTAAGTTTGAAAAGATGACCTTCAGTGCCTATCCATATACAATTTCTGATGCTGTCTTCTAATAGGCTCATTACTAGCAATCTGTTTTGATTGAGTTGAGCTGGAAGGTTAATTTTATTGAAGTTGTTTGAACCTTTAGGAAGATAACTAAGACCATTGTATGTTCCTACATACAAGTTGTTTTGTTTAGAGTTAAGAATAGAAAAAATGGCCTGGTGCGGAAGTCCCAAACTTTCACTGTAGTTATGTAGCTTCTTTTTAATGAGGTCGTAGCAGTATAAACCATTCAAAGTCCCAATCCATAAAAAATCCCCCGAAAGTTCCATACTTCGCACATCTGAAGGAAAAGTAAGGTCGTTTTTCTTAAATGAATAGGTTTCGGTATTATAAATCATAACACCATTGTCTGAACCCAAATAAATAAGGTTCGAATCAATCATTATCCCACAATTAATTATCTGATTAGCTTCAATATTATTCTCCGAATACGGATGAAAATGGTGTTGTACATTATACCCATTGTAGCTGAACAAACCTTTGTTTGACCCAAACCATACCAAGCCGTGTCTGTCCTGAATAAAACAATTTATTTTAGATGCTTCTGAACTAAGTAAAATGTTATCAAAAGCACGGTAGTTATCTGTTTGAGCAAATAATGGTGAAATTACAAACAATGAGGACAGAAAAAGGACTATCTGTATTATAGGATTGAAAGTAAATGCGAGAACATGTGAAGACTTTATGGCTACGAACATAAGTATTATAATCAGTAGTATTAAGGAATTGCAAATATAGTATAATTTCTAATTATAATGAATCTTCAATTTATGTAAAAAAATGACAAAATGCTAGAAATGATATTATATCTACTGAATAGAGTAGGCTAACCTTATGATATAGTATGAGTTATGTGTGAAATCCATTTCTGTGTTTTGTCATTGTGTAAAACTTGATTGTGTTATCATGTTTTTGGAAATGAATTATTACCAAGCTAAATGAAAAATTGTTGTTTAGGTAAGTGCTTCAAAACAATCGTCTTAACTTTTGGTTTGAATTTTCAAGTCAAGCTTCTGATCTTGTTTTTTCGCTTTCCACACTTTCAATCCTACACTTAGGTTAAATCACTACTTTCATCGAATGTCGTGTTCTTTTGAATATAAAAAGCTGTATGTCAATCATAAATACAAGAAATTTCAAATTGTTATTCAAGCAAAACTGCACTTGATTTGTTGATATACTTATTATTACATCAATA
>JAGNPC010000347.1 GCA_017989795.1 Paludibacter sp.
AGCGGTTTTATAATGGAGAAATGGATGTTGTAACGGAGCGGTTGTTGTAATACCGATGCTTCACAAGTTGAGTGGTGCAAAAATACGAATGACGAAAAGATGGTTATTGGCGAAGGGATGACGAGTACGGATAACGATTTTTTCAGAACCTAATAAATTAATCTTTAATAATACTGTAAAAGTACGGAAATATACATACCTTTGTGGTTATTATAAAGTAAATAATATGAAAAGGTATTTAGAAGAGCTGCATAAGCTACGGATATTCCAATTGAATGATGTTGAAAATTTGGTTGGGAATTTGAATTCTGCTAAAGATTTGCTTCAAAACTACAAAAAGCAAAAGTTGGTTTGTCAGGTTCGTCGTGATTTGTATGCTGTAACCGATTTGGCGAGCAAAATAAGTTTGGCAAATAAATTTGAAATTGCTGGCAAAATAACTCCAACATCTTATCTTTCGTACCAATCGGCATTGGAATATCATGGATTGGCGCATCAGGTGTTTTACGATTTGTGGGTTTCGAGTAGCAACCGCTTTAATTCGTTCGACTTTGAAGGTATTCGATTTCAGTATTGCGAATCAAAAACTATGGAAGGAATAATAAATGCGAGTGCTAATTCATTTATCCGAGTTACAAATTTAGAACGTACTGTTATTGATTGTGTTGATAAGATTGAACGTTGTGGTGGTTTGGAGGAATTGATACAGTGCTTTTCACTCATTACTTATTTGGATGAAGAGTTGTTGCTCAATTACTTGCAAGAATTCAATAAGCAATTTTTATATCAGAAAGTCGGGTTTATTTTAGAGCATTTTAAACAGGAAGTGAAACTTAGTGATACTTTTTTCAGCATTTGTAAGCAAAAATTAGGTAAAAGTACACGGTATTTGACAGATATTACTGAATCGACACACTATTTCAAAGTATGGAAACTTTGTGCTCCATCAAATATTCTTTCAGTTTTAGAACAAGGAGGTGAAAACTATGTATAAATTCAACAAGACTGATTTAGATTTACTAGCAGCAAAAACTGATTTTCTCCGTGATAATTTAGAGAAAGTACTTCGGTTGAGTGATATTTTACAATACATGAACGCCAATCCATTGTTATCCAGCTATCTGGCATTAAAAGGTGGTACAGCCATTAATCTTGTTGTTTTTAATCTTCCTCGGTTATCGGTCGATATTGATTTGGACTTTACGAAGCATTGTACTCGCGAAGAGATGTTTGAATTGCGGAAACTTATAAACAATGACATTCTAAAATACATGACATCTCAAGTGTATCGCCTAAATCCATCTTCAAAAAATCCACATTCATTGGACTCATGGGTTTTTTTCTATTTGAATTCTGCTGGAAACAAAGACAACATCAAAATTGAGATTAACTATTCAATGCGAAACCATGTTTTTGAACCTATTGAAAAAGAGGTGAATATTGAATCATTATCTTTACGTTTTCAAGTGAGGACGTTGGATAGTTTAGAACTTTTTGGAAGTAAAATAAAAGCACTTATTGAGCGAACTGCAGCAAGGGATTTATATGATGTTTATAATATGTTAAAGCACCATATTTTCTCAGATTCAGAACAATCAGCACTTCGTAAAATAGTGATATTGTATTTGTCAATTGGAGGCAATACTCCTCCCAAAAGCGAATTTAATTTTAATGCTATTGATAATCTGAATTTTAGTCATATAAAGCGTAAATTAATACCAGTGTTAAAGAAAAGTGTTGATTTTGAATTTGAAATAGCAAAATCGGAGGTTAAAAGTTATCTGACTTCATTGATGATACTTACAGATAACGAGAGGCTTTTTGTTGAAAAGTTCAATCAGAGTTTATATCAACCTGGGCTGCTTTTTGAAGAGCCCGAAACTGTGAATAGAATTAAAAATCATCCAATGGCAATATGGAAATGCAGTTTGGATAAATAGAAATCTATTTCAAAATGCATTGGTAGATGCAGATGTAAAAAATGCACTCTATTTGGATATGAGGGGTTGGAGTGAAGGGTGGTACAAAATTACGAATGACGAAAAGATGGTTATTGGCGAAGGGATGACGAGTACGGATAGGCAAACCAATTGGCGGGTTTAGGGCGAAGTGAAATAGCTAAATACCTCCCTGAGAAACAATGCTTGTGTTAAACTTTCAGATCCTGAGCAATAATCTTTGTTAACGGTTTTATCCATTGCAGCGTAAACCAACGCAAACCAGCGCACATCAGCGAAAATGTGTGTAATGTGTTGTATTAGTGTATTTTACATTTGATTTTGGGGCTTGTGTGTTCAATATTACCCACCTATCTTTGCATTGTAAACGACACTTATTATGCGTGTTGCAAGGTAAGTTATCCCGTTTACACCAATGCTTATGGCTTTAAGCCAAAATCCAATGACAGGCCAAATGACAGGATCGATGGCCAATTTTGTAACTAGTTAACAATAAACCCATTGTGAGTGTAGCAACTTACAATGGGTTTTTTTTACAAACTAAATTTTACACCCATATAAACTGATCGAGGGAGCGATGGACCGTAAATATATCCTGCATCGCGTGTTTCGCCTTTATCAAAATCGGTTTGATAGCTATTAAAAATATTTTGGATACCTGCATTTAGCTGTAGTTTGGTGGCTGCACTAAGCGTAAATGAATAGGTTATTTTGGCATTGAGATCAAAAAATGCAGGTGTCCACACTTCTTCATCTCCCTCCATCTGTTCAGCATAGTGCTGCATGAGCATGCTGCCCGAGTAGGTACCATTTAGTGCCAATGTCAAAGGCTTGCTCGGTTGAAAGGTGAGCGTTAGGTAGCCATAATTGTTTGGCGAGCGAAACATTTGGCGGTTGGGAGCTAGGTTGGTGTTTTCGCTCCATGTTTGTGCTTGTTTGTAGAGACTTTTCTGAAAGGTGAAGCCTGCTTGCA
>JAGNPC010000348.1 GCA_017989795.1 Paludibacter sp.
CGGCTATTTCCGATAATGTTTCGCCTTTTTTTACAATATGTGATTTAGATTTCTGTTTTGATGTCTTTTTAGGATCAACACTAGCAGTTGTTTTGTTGTCTTGTTTTTGTTTAAAATCATCCGTTTTTTTAGTCTCAGTCAATTGTTTTTCGGTTGTCGGAGTGTTAGTGAGTTTAAGTACTTGCCCTGGAAAAATTTTGCTTTTTCCAAGTTGGTTAATCTTTTCAAGTTCACTTATTTTAATGCCGTATAGTTTGGAAATTGAAAATAGCGTTTCTCCCTTTTTAATGGTATGTATTTCACGCATGTTTGTTTCACCAGTAATCGTTTCGCTTGTTGGTGTTTCTCGTTTTTCTGTTTGGATTGATACTGTTTGATTGTTATTTGCAGTAGTTGTAGTGTTTTTAATGGCCACTTTTTCCTCCACTTCAATCTTCTTTGATTCGGTTATTTTGATGCGTTGTTTTAATGCTAAAAAATCATTCTTTAGTTTATTATTCTTTTTTAAATTCGATACAGAAATGCCATATTTTGCCGCAATTTCGGATAGCGTTTCACCTGATTTAACCGTGTGGTATTTGGCAGGAATGGTTTTATGCTTAATACTTGTTTTGAAGTTGGTGCTTAATTCGGGAGTAGTTGATGCCATGCTTGTGTACGTAGTGTATTGTGCAAGATTTTCGCTAGGAGTCTTAAATGTACGCGCTAAAAGCGAGTCGTGCGCAAGTATGCGACCTGCTTTTACAAACCTGCGTCGGTAATAATCCGATGTAGATTGTGAGATGGAAATACCTACGCTCGATGCGGAGTGGATAAAACTAAAATTCCCATTGTCATCTTTTGCTACTACCAGCCCAACATGCCCAACGCGGCGTCCACGAGATCTTCCGTTGTAAAAAACCAAATCGCCAGGTTGAATTTCGCTTTCGCAAACAGTTGGTGTATGCTCGGCTTGGTCGGCCGATGAACTACCTAATTTTATTCCAAAGTTGTTGAATACAAAGGAAGTAAATCCCGAACAGTCGAATGAGTTTGGCCCCTTACCACCTCCTCGGTAGGATGATCCAAGGTATTTCTTGCTAAAGTTAATGACTGAATCGGCTAGTCGGATATATTGATTTGAATTGAGTTTGAAATCAGATGTAGTTTCAGATACTGATACTTCTGATTGATTGGATGCTTGAGCGAAAATGTTTTGTGTAGTTGTTGCTACAAGTAGTATGATGATGATTTTTTTAAACATAGAAATATTGTATTTTTATTCTGAAATTATTCTTTCTAAACAAAGATACAAATTTCAATTTGCAATAAAAAATATGCTTTTTGTTTTTAACCCCTATTAAGCAAAAAAAAGAAACTGCAAAACCATTGTTTTGCAGTTTCAATTAGAATTTGAACAAACAAATGAGCTTGCTTTAATTTTTTGTTGTATCAATAATCTCTACTTTGTATTTTAATTTTTCAATAGCCATTTTGAGATTTTCGGCGGTATTTTTATTTTTGTTATACTTTACTTTTACTGTTTTGTCGGGCAAGCTGATATCAAGCATTTTTACGCCTTTTTCAAAAGCAATGTTTTTCTCAATTTTCAGTTTACAAGCCATACAGTCCATCGAAACTTTATAGCAAACCGTCGTATCGTTTTGACTTTTTTGTGCTGAAGCTGTTGCTGTTGTCAAAATTGCAACAAGTAGAAATGCGAAATTTTTTAATGTTTTCATTGTATATATATGTTAATGATTTATTTATCTTCTCTATTTAAAGCCCAACGCATGCCAACATAAAGCTTTCGACCATGTAGCGGGCCCCACACCATCGAAGCGTCAAAATTGTCACTTCCTGGATTTTCGACATCAATAATTGGATTTTTCTGTGTGAAATTTGTTAAGTTTTCGGCGCCTACGTACACCGACCATGTTTTAAAATACTTTGTTACTTGTGCATTCATTACCGTAAAAGCATCAAAGGTTTTGTTCCACAAAGGTTGTGTTGCATCGGGGTCGGGTAGGCGACCGCCACCATTAAACTGAGCTGTGTAGTCGAACTGCCATTTTTTTAGCGGTGTTTGATACGATAGCGTTAGTAGGCTTTTCGACTTGTTGGTGAATGGTTTATCGCGCAGTTCACCTCCAATAGTAGCTTTTACAATGTTAATGCGGTGCGCTAAGTTTACACTCATTCCTTTAAAAATTTCGGTGCTAAGTTCCACTTGTGCACTGTGCGAAAATGATTTTCCATCCAGATTTTTGAAAAAAACTTTGTGTGCATCACTATCTAAGTCGGTAATTACTTGCTCCAAAAAGTTTGTATAATACCATTCTCCATTTACTTTAATGTCTTTATTGAATAAATGAATGTCCCACATGGCACTTAGTCCATAATTCCATGCTTCTTCCATTTTAAGGTTCGCATCAATTGACATTTTGCGGTTTCCGGCAAGGAGGTAGTTGTTTTCTGCCAAAACAAGAGGCGTTCTATATCCTTTGCCAGCTGTTCCACGTAATGAAAATTTATCGGTGATGTTGTATTTAATATGTACGCGAGGTGTTACCAACGATCCATACAAATTATTATAATCGTATCGTAACCCAGTCATTAATAGTAATTTTGCATTTGGTTTGAAAGTGTATTCGCCATAAGCGCCAGTTACAAATTCTTTTTTAATAATTGGATTATGCGCGATGGCGTGCATTTCTTCGTTGTAGTAATCAAAATTTGCATTCAACCCAGTGGTTAAATTGTGCTTTTCAGTCCATTGGGTTTGAAATATTAAGTTCGAGTACAAACTATTTTGTTTGCCTTTGTACATTTTTGGGCCATAATGTGAGTCTTGCTTATGTGTTGATCCATTTAGTATTAAGGCCAAGCTTTTGCCCGTTTTTGGGTCAAAAATATACCCGTTTTTCAAAAAGAACTCAACGCGTTC
>JAGNPC010000349.1 GCA_017989795.1 Paludibacter sp.
TAATGTACTTCCCATTACGCAAACTAAGCTTTGGACTTTAATACTCTCCATACGTCAAAAATCGCCTGAACTCGATATTCCTACGGGTGAGTTTTATTCGGGTATAGGTGGCGTAAATATCTATGTACACGATAAAAAAAATGGCTTGCTAAAGGATATGATGATTTACGACTTTACCAATGGATTCGAAAATGCAACTGTCATTTTAGCCGATTCGGGCCGTATAAAGTTTAGTGAAGACAAAAAATATCTATTATTGGAACTTTATGATGGCGAAAGTTTTGATAACTTAAAATCGCAAAGCTTTAGTAATAATTCGAACAGTGTTCCATATCGTCGCGAGAGTTTTGGTACGAAAGAAATTTTAATTGATTTTGACTCCGAATTCAGTCGATTCGATGAAAATGTTCTTCAAGATCAGCATGTTAGTAAAAACTTATCGCAGTTAGCACAATCCATTGATTCGGCTTCAAAACTAGTGTCAAATTTACAATCCGAACAAGCTAAAGAGATAGTTCGTACGCGTTATTTTGGTCGCGAAATGAACCCCGAACGAAATGTTGATAGTATGAAAATTGCGAAGCTCGAAAACTATAATCCAGACACCTTGTTTTATACGCTAGATAAATCACAGATGGAAATAGCATCCAATTCGGCTCTTCAGAAAGCGAATGAAATGAAGAACCAAATTGAATATACCAAAATTATTGTAGGCGATCCTACTATGTATAGGGCGCGTCATCAAATTGAATTTCATCGTAAGTTTACGCTTTCGTTTGCTTGCCTAATATTCTTTTTTATTGGTGCGCCATTAGGAGCTATCATTCGAAAAGGTGGTTTAGGTGCCCCTGTGGTCATATCGGTTATCATGTTTATTTTTTATTATATAATTGATAATACGGGTTACAAAATGGCTCGCGAAGGTATAATGACTGCTTTCGAAGGTATGTGGTTGAGTTCATCAATATTATTGCCTATCGGAATATTTTTAACTTACAAAGCTGCAATAGATGCAACCTTGTTTAATCCAGAAGAATACGTCAAAATTTTTCAAAAACTAAAACTGTTTTTTATTCAAAAAATTTCAAGAAAAAATTAATTTTTAAAACATATACATACGATGATTGATTCAGTATTAAACACCATAGAAGACGCTGTAGAGGATATAAAAATCGGGAAATTGGTGATTGTTGTCGACGATGAAGATCGTGAAAATGAAGGTGATTTTATATGTGCGGCTGAAAAAATGACCCCTGAGTTGGTTAATTTTATGATTACGCATGGACGTGGATTGTTGTGTGCACCAATTACTGAGGAGCGTGCCGAAGAGTTAGAACTCGAAATGCAAACGCAAACAAACACATCAATTCACGCTACGCCATTTACGATAAGTATTGATAAGCTAGAAGGTTGTACAACAGGTGTTTCGGCTGCCGATAGAGCTGCTACATTTCTTGCCTTGGCTGATTCTTCATCACGCCCTGATACTTTTGGCCGTCCGGGGCATGTGTTTCCACTTCGTGCGCGCTCCAAAGGTGTGCTGCGTCGTTCGGGGCATACCGAAGCAGCTGTCGATTTGGCTCGTTTGGCTGGGCTTTATCCTGCAGCCGCACTTATCGAAATAATGAACGTGGATGGTACCATGGCACGCTTACCACAGTTAATCGAAATTTCAAAAGAATTTAATCTGAAAATTATATCCATCAAAGATCTTATTGAGTACCGTTTAGGTTCTGAATCATTAGTCGAAAAAGGAGTTCAAGTAAATATGCCAACTGCTTATGGCGATTTTAAATTAGTGCCATTCAAACAATTATCAAATGGGTTGGAGCATGTGGCACTTATTAAAGGTGAGTGGGCTGCTGATGAACCCATTTTAGTGCGTGTGCATTCGTCGTGTATCACAGGCGATATTTTTGGTTCCATGCGCTGCGAGTGTGGCGAACAACTGCATAAATCCATGGAGATGATTGAAAAAGAAGGTAAAGGTGTCATTGTATATATGAATCAAGAAGGTCGAGGCATTGGATTAATGAATAAAATGCGCGCCTACAAATTGCAAGAAGAGGGTCTCGATACGGTGGATGCTAATTTACATTTAGGGTTTAAGGCTGATGAACGCGATTATGGTGTGGGGGCGCAAATACTACGCGCGATAGGTGTTACTAAAATTAGATTGCTGAGCAATAACCCCATTAAACGTATTGGTCTTGAGGCTTATGGACTTTCGATCACCGAAAATGTGGCTATTGAAATTAAACCTAACGAGCACAATGCATTTTATATGCAAACCAAAAAACTCCGCATGGGCCACGATTTAAAATATTCTAAATAAATAATAGTAAACTAGTTGTTATGATAGTTGGAATTACAGGAGGGATTGGAAGTGGAAAAACTACACTGTGCAACAGATTACGTAAAGATGGATATTTGGTGTTTGATGCCGATATTGTGGCACGAAATATTCAAAATAACGATTCGAGTATTCGGAAGCAATTAATTGATTTGTTTGGCCCAGAATCGTATACACAAGATGGTTTAAATAGGCCTTTTGTTGCTTCGGTTGTATTTAACGATACTGCGATGCTCGAAAAATTAAACACCATTGTTCACCCAGCTGTATTGGTTGAATTCGAAAAGTGGATAGCCGAAAATAGTGCTACGTCTATTCTTTTTGTTGAGTCGGCCATTCTTTTAAAAGGTAAATTACGTCCCTTAATTGATAAAATAGTAATTGTAATTGCTTCTGAAGAAACACGCATTAAACGTGTTTGTGAGCGCGATGGTGTGAAAGAGGATCAAGTTAGAAGCCGTATTTCGAAACAGGTGACGAATGCTGAACTGCTAAAACAGGCTGATTTTGTAATTGATACGGATATAAAACAAATTCACGAATTAAGCATTCCCGTTTTTATTGATTATAT
>JAGNPC010000350.1 GCA_017989795.1 Paludibacter sp.
GCAAACGATTATTACCTGGAAGTTTAATGAGAAGGTATTTAAGACACGTGGTTTAGACGGCGACCAAACGGTGGCTGCCATAAAAGCAACTATTAAAATGCTTAATATTATTGACTGATTTAATTGGCTAGTAATAACCACCTTGAATTAATAGGTAAAGTGCAATTACAAGAAAAACTAATATTGAAATTCCAATTACTATCATTCTCCTTAAATTTTGATGCGGTGTCTTAGTCGACATCGAATTCAATATGTAAGCAGTTATAATAGCCATAACAGCCATAATTGCCAGTATAGATAATAATTTGTAAATCATATAATTTTCGAATTATTTTATAGCACAAATATAAACACTTTTTTTAAAATCGATTAAAATTAATCAAAAAAAATATATAATTATGTCAGAATCTATTCAAAACGGTGATAAGCAAGTAAAGTCTTTGAATATTGCAGTATTACCGGGAGATGGTATTGGACCGGAAATCGTAGAGCAAGCATTAAATGTAACAAAAGCTGTTTGCGAAAAATTTGGTCACAAACTTACGTATGAATTTGCTATTGTAGGTGCTTGTGCTATCGATGCTGTGGGCGAACCTTATCCAAAAGCAACTCACGATTTATGTATGAAATCGGATGCCGTTCTTTTTGGTGCTATCGGTGATCCAAAATATGATAATAATCCTGCAGCTAAAGTTCGTCCGGAACAGGGATTGCTTAAAATGCGTAAAGACTTGGGATTGTATGCAAACATTCGTCCTGTTACCACTTTCCCGTCGTTGATACATAAATCACCACTTCGTGCCGAATTGATTGATGGTGCTGATTTTATGTGTATTCGTGAATTGACCGGAGGTATGTATTTTGGTCGTCCACAAGGTAGGGCCGAAGACGGAAATACGGCTTACGATACTTGTGTGTATACCCGCGAAGAAGTGGAGCGCATCTTGCATTTGGCCTATAAATATGCCGGACAACGCAGCAAGAAAGTGACTATTGTGGATAAAGCTAACGTGTTGGCAACTTCTCGTTTGTGGCGTCAGATTGGTCAGGAAATTGCACCTCAATATCCTGATATTGAGACTGAATTTATGTTTGTTGATAATGCAGCAATGCGTATTATTCAATGGCCAAAAAGCTTTGATGTGATGGTAACTGAAAATCTTTTCGGAGATATTCTTACTGATGAGGCTTCGGTGATTACCGGTTCATTGGGTATGTTGCCATCAGCTTCAGTTGGAATTCATACTTCTGTATTTGAACCTATTCACGGTTCGTATCCACAAGCTACCGGAAAAAATATTGCTAACCCTTTGGCAACTATTTTATCGGCTGCTTTGATGTTCGAATATGCTTTTGGTATGATGGAAGAAGGCGCTTTGATTCGTGCTGCTGTGACTGCAAGTATGGAAGCCGGTATTGTAACTGAAGATATTGCAGATAGTGCAAAAGCTTACAAAACAACGGAAGTAGGAGAGTGGATTGTAAATTATATCTCGAAATAACTACCGATATATCTAAACATAAAAATGGCATCCAAAGTGAACTGGATGCCATTTTTTTATTCTGCTAGTAACTTTTCAATATCCTCAGTTATATTTTCGGGCTTTATTGTTGAACCATATCGTTGTATGGGTTTTCCATTTCGATCCAACAAGAATTTTGTGAAATTCCATTTTATTTCATTAGCCAACGTGCCAGGGAGTTGTGTTTTTAAAAATTTATAGAGTGGATGGGCATTGTTGCCATTCACATCTATTTTTGAGAACATGGGGAAAGTGACGCCGTATTTCAAAGAGCAGAAATTTGATATTTCTGTGGCATCACCCGGTTCTTGTCCTCCAAATTGGTTACACGGAAATCCAAGAATAACTAATCCCTTATCTTTAAATTTTTTATAAAGTGCTTCTAATCCTTCGTATTGTGATGTGAATCCACATTTGCTCGCTGTGTTTACCACCAATACAACTTTTCCCTTGTATTCTTTCATGTTAATCTCTTTTCCCTCGAGCGATTTGGCTTTGAACTGATAGAAATTTTCGGTTGTTTTTTTCTCTTTCGCATTTGCTGTAAATAACACGAAAAAAGTAAGACATAATAAAGCAATATTCTTTTTCATAATGATTTGATTTTAAATTGTTTGTTCTTATTTGTTATCGTTTGTTTCCAATATATGAATAATTTTATAAAGTCGGCTTTTAAGATCTAATGCATCCGCTATTTCTTTTTCCGTCATTGTTATGTTTAGCTTTTTAAGCAGATTGTATGGTACTTCTGCCGCGCGGAGTTGCAGTGCTTTGCCTTGCTCAGTTAAGCATATCATTACCTTTCGTTGATCGGTTTCTGAAGGTACACGCGCAAGTAATTGCATCGACTCCATTCTCTTTAATAACGGAGTTACAGTGTTTGTGTTCAAAATTAGTTTCTCTGCAATTTCATTGACGCTGAGTTCATCCGTTTCCCAAAGAACCATAAGCACCAGATATTGAGTGTAAGTGATGCCTAAAGTATCTAAATCGTCCTGATAGGCCCTGATGATGAGTCGTGAAGCTGCATATAATGGAAAACACAGTTGATTCTCTAATTTAAGTTGATCGTAGCTCATGATGTTTTTTTTTATGACGTAGATAATTCAACAAGGAAAATAAATGGGTTTTCCTTGTTGAATAGTATAGTGAGCAATTATTTTAGCAAAGTCTCAATATGGCTTCTTAGTTTGTCGGGCGTGGTAGTAGGGGAGAAGCGTTTGTATGGATTTCCGTTTTTGTCGATTAAAAACTTCGTGAAATTCCATTTAATTCTATTTCCAAATGTACCTTTTAGTTCACTTTTCAGGTATTTGTAGATGGGGTGTGTATTATCTCCGTTTACTTCAATTTTTGAAAACATGGGGAATGTCACTCCATAATTTA
>JAGNPC010000065.1 GCA_017989795.1 Paludibacter sp.
ACACACGCCTATGTTCACAGGCTGGCTGACGTGCACTTTGCAGGTTTTGCGCCCGCATTCACTTTGTCGCTTGGGCGACAGTGAAAGCTCCCGCAAACCGCCAATGCCCATAGCCTCGGTCGTTACCAGCAATCCTAAAAAAAAAGACACAGCAGCATGACACAACATCAGTAAGTGACGAAAAGAAAACAAAACACTATATTTTGTGTTATCTTTGCAACTCTATTTTTCACATGAAGAACAAAACAGCAATATTTTTTATTTTCCTAGCCAATATAATCATATTGGCACATGCTGTTGTTCCTCATCATCATCTTCCACACCAGCCATTTCTTCTTACGACACAAACTGCTGAAGTTGAAAATGGACATCATCATCCTATTTCGGATTTTGACCACGACCATGACAACGATAATAAATCAGACAACGAGCATTGCTTGCTAAATAGGATTATTGGGCTTCCTACAAATGCTGTCAGACAAATATGTGGTTGTGATATCCATGCAGATCTCCATCCTGATTTTGGTGGGTTTTATGCCGTTTTGCTTTTTTTTCAATTTGAGTTTGTAGAACCGGCTGTCACTGTCAGGCTACGACCTCCATTATTAACGTTCTCCTACATTTCCTATGCATCAAGCGTTTTAGGCTTGCGTGCTCCTCCTGCTATTTAATTATTATACGCATTAAAATGCTTGTGCCACGACATAAACTTGTCGTGCTGCTGCTGTGTATATCTATTTTCACTCCCCATTAATGTATTAATTCATAACATATTCAGATGAAAAAAACTATTTTTTTATTTGCAATGCTTGCATTTATATTGGCAGGCTGCAACAAAAGTAAGGATCAAAAAGCAAAAGCAGAGGAAGAAACCAAAATCCAATTCACGGCTTACAGCCCCGAATTTGAAGTTTTTGCCGAAGCCGACCCATTTGTGGTTGGAAAAGAAGGAGGTGTATTATCTCACTTCTCACACATGCCAAATTTCACGGCATTAGAAAACGGAAGCGTTACTATCCGTTTGATAGTTGAAGGAAAAGAGGTTTCACAAGTATTGGACAAACCTACCCGAAAAGGTATTTACAAGTTTGCTTTGACTCCAACTACCAAAGGAGCAGGTAAAATTGTGTACGACTTTAAGATTGACAATAACACCTACCAACTGGAAGTGCTTAACGTGGTGGTTTATGCCACCGAACAAGAAGCGGTTGCAGCTGCAAAAGCGGTTGTTATTTCAAAAACCAACACCACCGTTTTCACCAAGGAACAATCGTGGAAAATTGATTTTACCACTACATTTCCAACAACCCAACCATTCGGACAGGTTATAAAAACCACGGCACAAGTGCAATCGGCACAGGGCGACGAAGTAATTGTTTCGGCTAAAGCCGCAGGAGTTGTAATGTTCTCTGCCGATAATGTATTGGAGGGTAAAAGCGTAAGCAACGGTCAAACCTTGTTTTCAATAGCAAGTAATGGGCTGGCTTCAAACAACTCAGCGGTGCAATTTGCTGAAGCTAAAAACAATTTCGAAAAAGCTACTTCCGACTATGACAGAGCCAAAGAACTTGCCAAAGATCAGATTGTTTCGGCAAAAGACTTGCTCAATGCAAAAACTCAATACGAAAATGCAAAAGCGGTTTACAGCAATATGAACAAGAACTTCAGTTCCTCGGGTCAAAGCGTAAAAAGTCCAATGAGTGGTTTTGTGAAACAGGTATTTGTTCAAAACGGACAAAGTGTTGAAGCAGGACAATCAATCGTTTCTGTGTCACAGAATAAAACCCTGGTGTTGCGTGCTGAGGTTCAGCAAAAATATGCTCCGATTTTGGGAACAATCAAATCAGCAAACATTCGTACTATCAACGATAATCAAACATACACCCTCGAACAATTGAACGGGAAAGTTATTTCGTATGGCAAAACTGCCAATAGCGATAATTATTTAATACCGGTAAGTCTACAAATCGATAACAAAGGGGGTTTTGTTTCGGGCGGATTTGTTGAGATTTATCTAAAAAGTCTTACTAATGCCCAAGCACTCACCGTACCAAATGCTGCACTACTCGAAGAACAAGGCGTTTACTATCTTTACGTTCAGGTAAATCCTGAATTATTCGAAAAACGGGAAGTGAAAATCGGTGGAACCGATGGATTAAACACTGAAATCATAAGCGGTATCACAAGCAAAGACCGTGTCGTATCAAAAGGTGCCATGATGATTAAATTGGCGCAAGCTACAGGAACATTGGATGCAAATTCAGGTCATAACCATTAAAAAAGAAGAAAATGATAAATAATATAATAAAATTTTCACTCAACAACAAGTTTTTTGTCTTGTTGTGTGCGGTGGTTTTGATGGTGGTGGGTGTGCGTACGGCAAGCAATATGGATGTTGACGTATTCCCCGACCTCACAGCACCAACCGTTGTAATAATGACAGATGCTCATGGAATGGCTTCGGAAGAAGTGGAGCGATTGGTAACTTTCCCTATCGAAAC
This sequence comes from Paludibacter sp., assembly GCA_017989795.1. Classification (GTDB taxonomy): domain Bacteria; phylum Bacteroidota; class Bacteroidia; order Bacteroidales; family Paludibacteraceae; genus Paludibacter. Next base: position 2,502 of record JAGNPC010000065.1, read on the forward strand.
AGCCATGAACGGAGCAACCGATGTGCGCCGCGTGCGGTCGGCTTCGTCGCAGGGATTCTCTTTTGTGTGGGTTGAATTCGATTGGGGAACTGATATTTTCAAAGCCAGACAGATTGTAAGTGAGAAACTGATCACAGTCAATACACAAATGCCTTTGGGCGTTGGACAGCCAACGCTTGCGCCTCAGTCAAGCATTATGGGCGAAATGTTCTTTATCGGAATTCATGCCGATAGCACCAATTTGATGGACATAAGAACCATTGCCGACTGGAATGTAAAACCAATGCTGTTGGCTACGGGCGGCGTATCGCAGGTAACCATTATTGGTGGCGACTACAAGCAATACCAGGTACTGGCTGACCCTTACAAAATGAAATATTACGGTGTTTCAATGAGTGATTTGGCAGATATTTGTAAAGGTCTCAGCAGGAATTCAACAGGTGGAGCGGTTCGTCAGTTTGGGAATGAATATGTGGTAAGAGGTATTGCCCGGTCTTCGGAGTTGGATGCACTTGGTAATTCATACATCAAATCAGAAAACGGAAAACCTGTCAGAATTAATGATGTAGCAGAAGTGAAAATCGGAAGTGGCGTAAAAATGGGGTATGCTTCCGAAAATGCAAAGCCGGCTGTAATTTTATCCATTTCGAAACAACCCAATGCCAACACGGTTGACCTGACAAAACGAATAGAAGCCAATCTGGCTGCACTTCAGAAAACTTTGCCACCTGATGTTAAGTTAGACACCAAAATTTTCCGTCAGGCAGATTTTATTGAAACTTCTGTGAGCAATGTGAAAGATGCTTTAATTGAAGGTGGTATTTTCGTTATCATTATTCTGTTCTTATTCTTGGGAAGTTTTCGGACAACCATAATTTCGTTGCTGGCAATTCCTATTTCGTTATTAGGTGCAGTTATCGTAATGGATTTACTCGGTTTGAATATCAACACCATGAGTTTAGGAGGAATGGCAATCGCCATTGGGGTATTGGTGGATGATGCCATTATCGATGTAGAAAATGTGTATAAACGACTAAGGCAAAACAAACAAAAACCGATTGAGCACCAACAGTCGTCCTTTAATGTGGTATTCGAAGCCTCAAAAGAAGTTCGAGCCTCCATTATAAATGCTACACTTATTATCATTGTGGCATTTATTCCCTTGTTTTTCTTGTCGGGAATGGAAGGGCGGATGCTTATTCCGTTGGGTATAGCGTTTATCGTTTCCTTATTTCTTTCGCTCGTTGTAGCCATGACACTTACACCATTACTGTGTAATATGTTGCTGACGAACGATAAATACTTAGCCAAAAACGAAAAAGACAAATGGCTGACTTCAAAACTTATCCATTATTACCAGGTATCGTTGGAGTGGGCTTTACAACATAAGCGAATTTTCGTTTTCTCTTCATTGGGGCTGTTTGTTATCTCGGTTATCTTGTATTCAAACATGGGGCGTACTTTTCTTCCTGAGTTTAACGAAGGTTCGTTGACTTTATCTGTTGTTACCAAACCGGGTACATCATTGGAAGAAAGTAACCGGTTGGGAAATAGAGTAGAAACAGAATTGCTCTCCATTTCCGAAGTGGTAAGCACCGCCCGCAGAACCGGACGTGGTGAATTGGATGAACATTCACAAACTGTAAACAGCGCCGAAGTAGATGTCAATTTCACATTGAAAGACCGAAGTAGGGAAGAGTTTATGGTTGAAGTGCGCAAAAAAATAGCAGGAATTCCGGGCATTGCTGCCACTGTCGGACAACCACTTGGACACCGCATCGACCACATGATTTCAGGAACCCGGGCAAATATTGCTATTAAAGTATTTGGGACTGACCTGAACAAAATGTTTAGCATTGGTAACCAGATTAAAGCTTCTATTGCTGGCGTTGAAGGATTGGTAGATGTAAATGTGGATCAGCAAATTGAAATACCCCAAATTCAAATCCGTGCAAACCGTGATATGTTGGTTCAATATGGCATAACTATCGAGCAATTCAATGAATTTGTCGATATTTCATTTGGTGGTGAAAAGCTATCTGATATTTACGAAGGGCAACGCCGATTCGACCTTGTGTTACGTTTGAAGGACGATTATACAGGAACGATTGAAGGAATACGTTCAGCACTTATCGATACACACGACGGCAAAAAAATTCCATTGGAACAGGTCGCCGAAGTAGTTTCGGTTTCAGGTCCAAGCGGTATTACCCGTGAAAACGTACAACGTAAAGTGGTGGTTTCGGCTAATGTTTCGGGTCGTGATATCCGAAGTGTGGTAGAAGATATTCAGAAAAATGTGAATGAGAAAATCACTTTTCCTGAAGGCTATCGGGTAGAATATGGCGGTCAGTTCGAGAGCGAAGCAAAAGCCTCACGAACCTTGCTGATAACTTCTATTCTAGCTATTCTTATCATTTTCTTGCTATTGTATCAGGAGTTTAAAAACCTGAAATTAGCGGGAGTGGTTTTACTCAATTTGCCGTTAGCATTAATTGGTGGTGTATTCACCATTTACTTTACTTCGGGTGTTATGAGCATTCCGGCTATTATCGGGTTTATCACGCTTTTTGGTATTGCTACCCGAAACGGTATTTTGTTGATTTCAAACTACCAACGCTTACACCAATCAGGTGCTTCACTTCACAAAACTGTGGTTACTGGCTCGTCCGACCGCTTGAATGCAATATTGATGACCGCCTTAACGGCAGTGTTAGCACTTATTCCGTTGGCACTTCGTGGCGATTTATCTGGCAACGAGATACAAAGCCCCATGGCAAAAGTAATTTTGGGTGGTTTGCTTACTTCTACTTTGCTCAATATCTACATTGTGCCGATTGTTTACAGCATTTTGTATAACAGAGGAATTATAAAACCCGAAGACGATGATAAGATTTATAATTAAAGTAGTACTTACTTCGCTTCTGATAGTAACCATATCAGAAGTTGGCAAACGCAATTCAATCATGGCAGCGGTGTACGCATCGTTGCCATTGACCACGCTTTTGGCAATGGTTTGGCTTTATCTCGATACATTTGATGCAAAAAAGGTATCGTCTTTATCGTGGAATGTACTTATCGCAGTAATTCCAAGCCACGTTTTTCTTATAGCCTTTCCTTTGCTCGTTAAACTTGGATTGAATTTTTGGATTTCTATGTCCATTTCTATCCTATTAACGGCATTGGCTTATTGGGGTTATGTGGTTATTCTGAAACACTTTGGTATTAATTTCTAAAACATTAAAAAATGAATAAATACTTAATCATAGGACTTATTCTTTTCGCATTGCCATTAGGATTATCGGCGCAAAAAAGTGTCGATGATATACTAATTCAAATCGAAAAGAACAACACAACTCTTTCGGCGTTGCGCAAAAGCATAGATGCCCAAAAAGTGGGAAACAAAACGGGTATTTTCCTGCAAAACCCCGAAGTTGAATTTAATTACTTGTGGGGCAATCCTTCAAGTATTGGTAATAGAACCGATTTTTCTATTCGTCAGTCGTTCGACTTTCCGACAGCTTACAAATTCAAAAATCAGATTTCGAATAGTAAAAATGAACAAACCGAACTTGAATACCGTAAACAACAAAAAGAATTGTTGCTGCAAGCCAGGAATATTTGTATCGATTTGATTTATACCAATGCGTTGAAATTGGAATATGGTAAACGGCTGAACCATGCTCAAAATATTGCTAAGTCGTACAAATCAAAGTTTGATGCGGGTGATACTAATGTTCTGGAGTACAATAAAGCCCAATTGAATCTGTTGAATCTGAGTAATAAAATGGAATTGCTTGAAATTGATCGTACCGCTTTGCTTTTGGAGTTAATCCGTCTGAACGGCGGTTTAGTTATTGACTTTGCAGAAAGTGAATTTCAGTCAGCCATAATTCCTGTGGATTTTGAGCAATGGTACACGCAAGCTGAGCAATCCAATCCGATACTCAACTGGTTGAAGCAGGAAATTGAAATCAGCAATAAGCAAGTGAGTCTCAACAAAGCATTGTCTTTACCAAAAGTTCAGGCAGGTTATATGAGCGAAACGGTTGTTGGACAGCAATTCCGTGGCATTAGCGTTGGTTTGTCCATTCCATTGTGGGAAAACAAAAACACGGTAAAATATGCCAAAGCAAATACAGTAGCACTGGAAGCGGTTGTAGCCGACAACAAAGTTCAGCTTTACAATCAGCTAAAAACCTTGCACAGCAAGGCTATAAGTTTACAAAGCAATGTAACTGAATATCGTTCTAAACTACAATCGTTCAATAGTTCCGATTTGCTCAAAAAAGCGTTGGATAAAGGCGAAATATCCCTGATTGATTATATTATGGAGCTTTCTATTTATTACGAAAACGTGAACAAAATGCTTGAATTGGATAGGGATATGAACAAAGCGGTAGCGGAACTCAACCGTTACCTCTAGGATTATCGTTTTAGACTAATCGCCCAAAAAGCAAAAAAAGCCACAGCAAGTTAGTGTTTGTTTTTCAAATGCCTTGCTGTGGCTTTTATAGCTTTTTGATAATAGGCAGAGCGGTCACAGTACATTGTTTTTTAGCTCATTTAGAAGTCTTTTAGCACCTCGAAACAAAAAAAACAATGAACTGTGAAGAGTCGATTGCAAAGCAATAATTACCACTTGAATTATCACAAACGAAGAAGAATATTTTTCGTAAAAAAAAATAAAAAAACGCATTGTTAATCAAAAAATAGTATTTATATTTGTTGCACAAATAAACCTATTTAAAAATCTAAAAGCTTTAAAATTATGTCTAATAACCCAGAAACAGGACACGCCAAAAATGTATCAAACTTCGAAAGTTTAATTTCATTCGTCAAAGGTTACGGAGCTACCTACAATCCGTCAAAAGATGCTATCAGAATTGAAGCACTTGAACTAATTCTTGCTAATTCCAAGAAATCATTAATTGACATTGACACTGTATTTCCAGCTTACACCAATGCAGTTTCAGCCCGTGAATCCGCATTTGCTCCCCTTAGCAAAATCATTACTCGCGTAAACAATGCCATTAAAGCCACTGATACTACCGAGAAAGTAGACGAAAGTGTAAAAACCTTAGTTCGCAAACTACAAGGTACAAGAGCAAGTGCCAAGATTTCGGACGAAGAAAAACAACAACTAGCAGCCGAAGGAAAAGAAGTAAATCAAATTTCTGCTTCTCAAATGGGTTATGACAATCGTCTGGAAAACTTGTACAAGCTAATAATGCTCCTCAACTCAATACCAGAGTACAATCCAAACGAAGAGGAATTGAAAATATCAACACTGACAGCTTTGTACGAAGATTTAAAAGCGAAAAACACAGCAGTTGTTGAAACTACCACTCCTCTAAGCAATGCCCGCATTGCTCGTAATGACATAATGTACAAACCACTTTTAGGCTTAGTAGATATATCATTCGACACCAAAGTATATATCAAATCCCTATTCGGAGCTTCAAGCCCCCAATACAAACAAGTATCAAAGTTAGAATTCAAATCTCTATTGAGATAATTGATTTCATACAGTAACTTTCTGACAAATAAAGACTAACTTTTAATTTACTCAAACTGCAATTGTCATTAAGGCAATTGCAGTTTATTTTATTACAACTGCATTTTACTATAAGCCTACTCCGAAATACATTATTTCAATTGCAGTTATATATAAGCCTATTGCGGTTTTATTTATTTGAGTTGAAGAATTATATATGGCAGTTGAAGTTTTATTTATATGAGTTGAAAAGTTACATAAGCCTGTTGCGACTTTCGTTATTCGAGTTGCAGAACTATATAAGCCGGTTGAAAAGTTGTATAAGCCTACTGCGCAACCATTAATTGACTCGACTAAATTCTAAAGGCATACACTATTCCTATTTCGACAAACAGCGAAGTAATATATGACTAGAGTGAAGTGCATTATGACAACTACAGACACTTATAAACCGACAACTATCTTTGAAACGAAGACAACTAAACACAAACAAAGGACTGCTGGTAACACACGCCTATGGGCACTGGCTGGTTGACGTGCAATTAGGAAGTTCATCTCCCGCATAAGCATCATCGTAGTTCGACAGTGAAGTAGCCCGCAAACCGCCAAATGCCCATAGCCTCGGTCGTTAGCAGCAAGCCGAAAAAAAATAAGATACGACTAATGGAGCAAAGTTGAAATAAAATGCTATTGGCAAGACAAAAAACAACAACTAAACGTTATTTGAAAAGCATTGATTTTATGGATAAGCTTT
>JAGNPC010000352.1 GCA_017989795.1 Paludibacter sp.
CCTTTGTAAAGTGCCACGTATTTCCGTTGTTCGTCAATATGTGGGATGGGCATTTGCATTTCACAGAATCGTTCCCATTCTAAACCGCCTCTAACGCTCGAGTCGCAATAATTCCAAGCCATTCGGTCAAATTCAGGTCTTTGAAATTCCATCATTAAGAACTCAGGCATTAACTCACTTTCGTCATTCACTTCAAAAGTCATATATGCAGGTGAAACAATTGCCGGTTCATCGTTTTCATATAAACCAACTGGCAATATTTCATCTCTGTTTACGTGCATAATGTTTGTTGCAAATTGACCTTTTCGAATGATTTTGTATTTCGATAAATCCACACCAGAGGTATTAGCTACCGATGGCATAAAGTTTTTGGAAATATTCACACCCAATAAATTCGTGATAGCCAAATCTTTGTTCCGATTATTCACCAAATGTATGTAGTCGCCAATGCGTTTGTAGTTGTTATTTTTCATAGAATAATACTTCTGCCTTTTTCGGTGATACGATATTTTTGAAGTCGGCTATTGGGTTTGTCAGGCACAGTAAGTTCTATCCAGCCATTTTTCAGTGCAGGACTAATATAACGAATCCGCATATTTTTTTCGTCTTTTAGTTGTAATAGCTCTTGCACCTCGCTTCGGCTCAGTGCTGTATGTTTTATCATCAATTCCAACAGCTTTTCGACTTCGGGTGTAACTTCGGGCTTCACTTCGGGTGTAACGCCTGCTAAGGATGCCAAAATTCGTTCTAATATATAAGTAATAAAAGGGGCACAATCTGTATCTTTGTTGGCAGCTTGTATGGCATTATAGTAGGCGGCTTGTTCCTGATATATCAGATTTTCGACAGGAAGAAACCCAAGCCAATTATTCCAGCGTTTCAGCAGTAATGTCTGCCAAAGCCGCCCCATACGCCCATTTCCATCTGAAAACGGATGTATAAATTCAAATTCGTAATGAAAAACTGCACTTGCTATTAATGGATGTGTATCGGTATTAGCTACCCAATGGAGTAGGTCATCTATCAATCCTCTTACATTTTGAGCTGGTGGTGCTAAATGGATAATTTTATCGCCCGAAAACACACCTACGCCACTATTTCTGAATTTTCCCGCTTCGTCTATCAATCCCTTCATCAGCATTTGATGAGCAGCCAACAAATCTTTCACTTTATAGGGATTCCAATTTTCAAAATGATTGTAAGTTTCAATGGCATTTTTCACTTCCTGAATTTCACGCATGGTTCCCATTACCGGCTTACCTTCCAGTATGGCGGTTATTTGTTCGGCTCCAAGGGTATTTCCTTCAATTGCCAGCGAGCCCTGAATGGTTTTTATGCGGTTTATTTTACGGAGTCTTAAATTGGGCTCTTTCATAAAAGTCAACCTTTCCACAGCTGCTGCAATCTTGGCAACAAGATTTACAATTTCAGAAGTGATTGTAAATGGCGGTTTATAATTCGATGTCATAACCCAGCGTTTTAAATGCGTTAATCAATTGGTTTTGCGATTGTCTCTCATCTTCCAATAGGACTTTAAAATCCTTCTGAATACGTTTCATCTCCGTGTCGAAGTCTATTTGGCTGTCACGGTCAACAAATTCGATGTATTTACTAGGCACTAACGAAAAATCGTTAGCTTGTATTTCTTCAAAACTGGCTGAATAGCAATACTCAGGCACATTTTTGTATGAAGTGTTGCAGTCAGTTTGCTGCCAATTGTGGTAGTTTTCGGCAATTCGGGTAATATCTTCGGGCAGAATTTCGATAAATTGTTTTTCGTATTCGGTTCCCCAACGGCGCAAATCCACAAACAGAATTTCGGATTCACGATTGCGATAGTTTTTCTGTTTACCGTTTATCTCTACTGTTCTTGCTTTTTTGTTTTTGTTCAGAATCCAGAGCGTAACGCTAATGTCGGTTGTGTAAAATGTATCTCGTGGAATAATCACAATGGCTTCCACCAGATTGTTTTCAATCAATTTGCGGCGGATTTTGTATTCTTCGCCACCACCACTCAAAGCTCCATTTGCAAGAATAAATCCGGCTACTCCATTTTCCGACAGCTTAGAAACCATATTCAAAATCCATCCATAATTGGCGTTGCTTTTTGGTGGCACGTCATAACCTCTCCAACGTGGGTCGTCTATCAATTCATTTTCGCCTCTCCAGTCTTTCTGATTAAAAGGCGGATTTGCCATAATGTAATCGGCTTTCAGGTCTTTGTGTTGGTCGTCGGCAAAAGTGTCGGCATCTTTTTCACCGAGATTTGCCGAAATTCCCCGAATGGCAAGGTTCATTTTTGCCAGTTTGTAGGTGGTTTTGGTGTATTCCTGTCCGTAAATGGAAACTTCCTTGTTGTTTCCGTGGTGACTCTCGATAAACTTCATAGACTGAACAAACATTCCGCCCGAACCGCAACAAGGGTCATAAATAATACCCCGATATGGTTCAATCATTTCGGCTATCAGGTTTACAATGGTTTTGGGCGTGTAAAATTCCCCTTTTCCTTTTCCTTCGGCAATGGCAAACTTTTTCAGGAAATACTCATACACCCGACCAACTAAATCTTGTTCTTTGTCTTTGAGCGTGTTAATGCTGTCAATTTCACTAATCAAGGAAGCCAGTTTGGTTATATCCAGCCCCAAGCGAGAAAAGTAGTTGTCGGGTAAAGCACCTTTCAACGACTTGTTGTCTTTCTCAATGGTATGCAGTGCGGTATCAATAATTAAAGCTATATCGTTTTGCCTGGCTTTCTTTACTATGTAGCTCCAACGTGAAATTTCTTCCAGAAAAAACACATTGCTCATATTATAAAAGTCGGGCATTTCAATGTATTTTTCTTTGCCGTCAGCAATCAGTTTTTTGCGGTGTTCTTCAAATTTGTCAC
>JAGNPC010000351.1 GCA_017989795.1 Paludibacter sp.
TCTTTCATCAAAGCAATAAGCGGCGTAACCACAATGCACACCCCATTCATAGCCAGTGTAGGCACCTGAAACGTGAGCGACTTCCCCCCGCCAGTTGGCATCAACCCGAGCGTATCTTTACCCGAAGCAATACTTTGAATTATATCCGCTTGAAGTGCCCGAAATTCATCGTAGCCCCAATATTGTTTTAAAACTGAAAGAAATTTTTCCATTAAAAATTTGAGATGCAGAATTATTAATGCTAAACTTTAAGCAATAATAATTTGATAAATACCACATAAACAATCAGTTGGCAATTACACCATTAATTATCCGAATTAAAACCTGTACGTGTCATTTCGCCCCAATTTTTATTGTTCTTTTTAAAAAAATAATCACAATTACCACATATTGATAGTAGCATATTAAAAGGCTGATAAAAAATTATTTCGAAAGTTGCATATACAAAAGCGTGTAACAAATACCTCTTATCACTGTACTTATTATAAGTATAAGCTTCTAAAAAAATGGCTAATGCCGAGTACATACCAGCAAAGGCCAATACAAAGATAAGCAATGAAATAAAAATATTTACATTTAAATAGCCTAAACTAGTAATTACAATAAAATAAACAACGCCACTAAATTGGATAATTGGCGCAAGCCATTCAAAAAGAATCCAATACGGGAGACTAACCATCCCAATTAAGCCATATTTCGGATTCATAAACATGATACGGTGTTTAATAATGGTACTCACACCACCACGCGCCCACCTATTACGTTGCCGAGCCAGCACTTTTACGGTCTCTGGCACTTCAGTCCAACAAATAGGATCCGGAATAAACGCAACACGATATTTCTTATGTTCCACATCGTGCATATACCTACGTAAACGCACCACCAATTCTAAATCTTCGCCCACTGAGTTTTTATCATAACCACCAGCACGAATCACACGCTTGCGGTCAAACAAGCCAAATGCTCCCGAAAAAATAAGCAAGCCATTCAGTTTACTCCAAGCCATACGCCCAAGTGTAAATGCCCTAAAGTATTCGAGAACCTGAAATTTTGCAAGAATATTTTGCGGAAACCGAAACTTTATGATATTCCCATTCTCAATATCACACGAATTAGCTACACGTACAGCTCCACCCGAAGCAATTACTAAATTATCGGTATCATCAATAAAAGGCTTTACCATTTTAAGTATGGCATCCGATTCAATGATACAATCAACATCAATTGCTAAGAACAAATCATTTTTTGACAAATTAATACCAGCATTCAGGGCATCAGCTTTACCTCCGTTTTCTTTATCAACCACAACCAGCTGACTATAAGCATGTTTTGTAGAGCGATATATATTTCTTATTGGCGCGCAATGCAAATCTGCATCGTATGCTCTATCAAATTTCACGAGTTCAAAGTATTCAATAATCTTTTCTAAAGTATCATCTGTACTACCATCATTAATAATAATTATTTCGTAATTTTGATAATGTAAAGTCAATAAACACTTTATATTATCAATAATTGTTTTTTCCTCATTATAGGCTGGGGCAATAATTGATACCGTAGGCAAAGCCTGAAAAGTAAGCATCGCCTTATAATCAACATATCTATTTTTATTTTTATAATGCCTTAATTCAATACCTGATAGGATGCCCGTAAGTATATAAGTTATAAATAACACACAAGCATATACTATAAAGAAAACATTCACATACTCAATCCAAATTGGAATTTCCATAAAATCAATTTTAATAGTGGATATTTTCGACGTGTAACATTGCATTTTTCACTGAGTCACTCGCCGAATCACGAAACTTCACATTATAATAATCATAGTCTACATCAAGCAAAGATTTGATGGCCTCAATTTTATAAATAATTGATTTATTTGCCACTACCCAATTTAAAAATTTAATTTTATCATTGTTATTTTTCAATGTCGAAAGCGCCTTTAATATGTGTAATTTTACATGTTCAGTAGCCGCTTCAAAACGATAAATAATATAATCAAAATCATCGGGTTCAGCAGCAAACGATACAAAGGTCAGAAAAGCCTGCTCCGAAACCAATGCAACCGACGAATCAATTTTCTTTTTGATCACACTTTTCAACTGTTTTTGTTTATCAATACGAGCTAAAATGATACCTACAACCGATATTTCGGGAACTTCTGATAAAATAAGTTTTTTGTAATTAAAACGTTTATTATGCTGTTGCTGTTGTACTTTATTTACTATCGTATTAATATCCCAAATAGACAATGGACGAATAAAATCTACCAAAAACAAATGATCATCATATATATAAAGAGCAATTAGCGTAACCAATGCTTCGGAACTTACTATCCGATTTGAGCTTTTAGTTAATTTGTAAATATAACCCTCGTAGCCTTGTAGATGAAAATCGGATATAATGCGAAGAGCAAATAACTTATGCCGTAAACGTGGTGACTTAAGATAGGCACGTAAAAAGCTGGTATACTGAAGCGCCTTTAGAAGGTTGAAATTTCGATCTTTAATTTCACCATTCATTTGTAGGTGCACCCGTCTTAGTCGATTTAAAAAGATCCGTTTTGTAATATCTGATCGCAAACAACGCTTAATTCGCTTTAGCTTCTTTCGTCTTTCATAGTTTGATGATGTTTCATCGTATAAAAAATCGAATAAATATCCTACAAGTAAACTATCGTATTTGCGATGTATTCTGCGCGTACGTCGTTTATTCAGAATATAATAAACAGTCAAAATATAAAACACTATTACTAAAATAGTGAGCGTTAAAGTTGTAAAATTGATAATTACCAGCCAAGTAGGTAGTTGTGAGGTAATTTGATAAAAAGGATTTAATACTAAATAGTGATCGAACTCAATATAAGGTATAGTTAAAAAGTAAC
>JAGNPC010000353.1 GCA_017989795.1 Paludibacter sp.
AATTCATCGTAATTCATTGTCATTCTGAACGAAGTGAAGAATATAATAATTTTTACCGAATAACAGTGATGTTTTTTTTATATCAACAAATATTTTTTTGTTTTATTCTCAAAATAAAAAAGCGCAACTTATCAGATCTACCAAAGAATCGGATAAATTGCGCCAATATTCTAATCTCTTATCTAGTTACATGAGTTACTCCTCAACCTAGTTACCTGTTTACTTGTCTACTATATCTTGTATCTTGTAACTCGTATCTCGTAACTCGTAACTCGTATCTCGTAACTCGTCTTACTTCTTCGCTTTCAAACGCTTTTCCTGTTCTTTTTGCATTTTTTCAAGACGCTCCATAAAACCGCTTTTTTTAGCAGGTTTGTTTGAGTTGCGTTTAGCATGCAGTTGGGCAAGCATTTTCTTTTCGTCGACGGTAGCGCGAATAGCATACGTTTGACCAATAGAAATAAGCGTAGAGATAAAGTAGTAATAACTTAAACCAGATGCATAGCTATTGAACATAAACATAAACACCACTGGCATTAAGTACATCATCCATTTCATCATAGCACCACCCATCTGATCATTTGTTGGCGTGTTGGCCATATTCAGTTTGGTGTACACAATGGTAGTTACAGTCATCAATAAGGTGAATAAACTGATGTGGTTGCCAAAGTAGGGCGTGATTAATGGAATGTAAGTTGTCCAACTGAAAATTGAATCGTAAGCCGAAAGGTCGGTAGCCCACAAGAAGCTTTCCTGACGTAGTTCGATAGCCGCAGGGAAGAAGCTAAACATGGCAAACAGAATTGGCATTTGCAGCAATGTTGGTAAGCATCCACTCATCGGGCTTACACCTACTTTGCCGTAAAGCTCCATCGTTGCTTTCTGGCGCTCAGCCATTTTATCGGCTGGTATACGTGCGTTTATTTCTTCAATCTCAGGGCGAAGCACTTTCATTTTTGCACTTGAGATGTACGATTTGTACGTAAGTGGGAAAAGTAAAAGTTTTATGGCCAATGTCATCAAAAGAATGATTAAACCAAAATTGCCAACATAATTACTAAAGAAATTGAACATTGGGATAATCAAAAAGCGGTTAACCCAACCAAAAATTCCCCATCCCAATGGAATGATGCTACGTAATGATAGTTTGTTTTCGCCTTCCAACTGTTTGTCGTACGACGAGAGTACTTTGTATTGGTTTGGACCGAAAAATAGTTTGAAGTTAGTTGGAGTTTTGCCAGTTGGGTCAAAACCTACTACCATGTCGCCAGCGTACGATTTTAAGTAGCCACTTTCCTCAGTTTCCAAATTACTTTTAAGTACGGTCGACGTAAAAGCATCTTCGGCAATCATAATGCTACTGAAAAATTGGCTCGAATAAGCTACCCATTTCACTTTGTTAGGTAGTTTTTTCTCTTCGTCGCTCGTTTGACTCATCGTTTCTACCGCGTCGGCAGCAAACTTATAATGTATTTGCGAGTAACGATCTTCGAAGGTACGGCCTTTTTCTTGTTGGCGAATTTTGGCTGCCCATTGCATTTCGAGCGAGTTTGTGTTCGAAGGCATTACCGTGTTCATTGCATTTGCTTTTACACTAAATGCAAGCATGTAATCATTAGCAGGTAATGTGTACACATAATCAAGAAAAGCATTTGTAGACGTTTTTAAACGCATAGTAAGCGTTTGATTGCCTGCTTTATCTTTGCTTATGGTGCCAGCTTGTTCAAAAAATAAATTTGAGGTGTTTACTACACGGTTGTTGTTTGTAACAATGGTAAAGCCCATGTTGCTTTCGTTTCCACTAAACAAAACAAGTGGCAATGAATCGTGTGTTTTGAACGTTTTTAATTCGGCCGAAACAATTCTACCTCCTTTGTTTGAAATGCTAAGCTTTACCAGTTCGTTTTCGAGGATGGTGTTTGTTTCTTGTCCGGCAGCTGCTACGTCAAAAGCTCCAAAAGCATCTTTTAGGGCAGACGAATCGCCCGACAATAGTTGAGTAGAGTCGGTGATTATTGCAGTTTGCTGTTTTTTTAGTTTTTCCTCTTCAATAGTTTTGTTTACTTCAATCTGTTGAATTGAATCGTTGTAGTGCTTTACTTTTGCTAACTCTTTTTCGTCAGGGCGATTCAATACCGAAAAGCCTACAAGAATAAGTGCAATAAGTACAAAGCCAAAAATCGTGTTTTTATCCATGTGTTTTATTCAGAAATAGAAGTACATGTGTGTAGATCTCTATTTCAAATCAATTTTTGTTGTTAATAATTATTTTTCGATCGCAGCTTTTACGAAGCTAATAAACAGAGGGTGAGGGTTTACAACTGTACTGCTGTATTCGGGGTGGAACTGAACGCCAACAAACCATTTGTGCGATGTAAGCTCAATAATCTCAACCAAATCTGATTCGGTGTTCATACCACTACATAACATGCCTGCTTCCTCAAATTGACTTTTATAGGCATTGTTAAACTCATAGCGGTGACGGTGACGTTCGCTGATGTTTTCTTTGCCATAAATTTTAAATGCTTTCGATCCGCGTTTTAATTTACATTTGTAAGCACCTAAGCGCATGCTTCCGCCTAAATCAAGGATATCTTTTTGCTCTTCCATAATATCTACAATATTATGTTTTGTGTCTGAGTCAATTTCAGAACTGTTAGCATCTTTCAATCCTAATACGTTGCGCGCAAATTCAATAGACATGGTTTGCATGCCCATGCAGATGCCTAAACAAGGCATGTTGTTTTCGCGAGCGAATTTTAGCGCTGCAAATTTACCTTCCATGCCGCGTTGACCAAAACCAGGAGCCACAATGATACCATCCAGTTTAGATAGTTTGCGCTCCACGTTTTCTTCGGTAAGTTTATCCGAAAGTATCAACTC
>JAGNPC010000354.1 GCA_017989795.1 Paludibacter sp.
CGCACCATGTTAATATCGGCACCTACAATTTCGCAGAGGTTGGCAATGTCGTTAATAAAGCTGATTTTTGTTGCTAGCATTGAGTTTGCAGCATATTTAGTCATTTCCGAAGAGGTAATATCCATTACAAATATCGGATGACTATTAAGTACAAATGGCTTATAAAGTCGTTTTAATACTTTTTCGGCTTTTTCCGATTCTACACCAACAACTATTCTGTCGGGTTTCAAAAAGTCATCTACCGCATTACCTTCTTTTAAGAATTCCGGATTGGATGCAACGTCGAAGCTGACATCAACCCCGCGTTTGTTGAGTTCGTCTTGTATGGCAGCTTTAACTTTTTTAGCTGTTCCTACAGGTACTGTACTTTTAGTTACAACCACTGTATAGTCGTTCAAGTGTTGACCAATTTCACGTGCTACACCAAGTACGTACTTTAGGTCGGCGCTGCCATCTTCGTCAGGAGGTGTTCCTACGGCAATAAAAATGGCATCACTTTCATTAACAACTTCTGATAATTTTGTTCTAAAAAATAATCGTTCTTTTTGAACATTACGTTTTACAATATCTTCGAGACCAGGCTCGTAGATAGGCATTATTCCGTTGTTCAGGCTATCAATTTTTTCCTGATTTACATCGATACAATAAACAACTGCACCAGTTTCGGCTAAACATGCACCCGATACTAGACCTACATAACCAGTTCCTACAATTGAAATATTCATAATATTAAATTTTTATGAAGTGAATAGTTTATAAAATTATCTCTAAGTATATATTTGTTTTAGCACTCATTTTGGATTTTATGTAAACTAAAATATTTACATGGCAAATGTAATGCTGTATATTTTATTTTATTGTAATAGAATAAAGAAAAATGCTATCGTATTTAAATTTTTTGATGTAACACATATTATTACAAAAATAACAATTTTCAATCATAACAGGGCATATATTATTCGATATCGAAGATTTTTTCGCATAATTGACTTTTTATTTCAATTTAGTGACGAATTGAAGGTGAATTTTACAGATAAAGTGCTTTTTCTTGAATGTGTTTATATTTGTTATAATATATGATTTAATTGCAATTATTTCTTTTTGGATGTAAATATTCAATTTATTTCGCTTTCTTTGTACAATTAAAAGAACCAAAGTATTTTTTCGTATGTCTGTCTTCAACTTCAGTTTATCTGTTTTTTGTACACCTGCGTTATTTACCCCTTCTTTTTCTATTCTCAATTAATTATTTTATTACATTTATTATGAACATTTACGTAGGTAACTTAAGTTACAAAGTTAGAGAAAACGATCTTAAATCAGTTATGGAAGAGTACGGTCAAGTTGAATCTTGCAAAATTATCACTGATCGTGAAACAGGTCGTTCAAAAGGTTTCGCTTTTGTTGAAATGAGCGACGAAGCAGCTGGAAACAAGGCTATTACTGAGCTTAATGGTGCTGAATTTGACGGCCGTGCTATGGTTGTAAAAGTGGCAGTTCCACGCAGCTAAGAAAAAGGTATACGCTTTTTTCGAAAGAAATTATTAAACTCCTGTTGTCGTTGGTGATAGCAGGAGTTTTTGTTTTTGGACTATTCGTTTATATAAAAAAAGACCGTCAGAAACTTACTCTAAGTTTCTGACGGTCTTTTTTTATATAAACGTTGAGTCGATTATTCAAACATGTTGCGAACGCGTGAAAAGAAATCTTTTGATGCTGAATTGCTTGGTTTTACATTGTTAGAGTTTTCAAGCTTTTCGATGAGGTTTTTTTCTTCTCTATTTAAATTTTCTGGTATATAAACACCAATATTTACTAGTAAATCTCCAGTACCATAGCGGTTTACACTAGGGAGTCCTTTGCCCCGTAAGCGTAATACTTTTCCAGGTTGCGTACCTGGGTTTATGGTCACTTTTACTTTTCCATCAACGGTTGGAACCTCTACTGAGCCACCAAGTATGGCGGTAGGCAGTGTTAAAAGTAGATTGTAAATCAAATCGTTTTCGTCGCGAATCAGTTCTGTGTGAGCTTCTTCTTCAACAAGTACTAGCAAATCGCCATTTACACCACCTCTTCGAGCAGCGTTTCCTTTGCCGCTCATAGATAGTTGCATACCTTCCATAACTCCAGCAGGTATATTGATGGTGATTATTTCGTCCTCACGTACAATACCTTCGCCCGAGCAGTGCGAACATTTATCGCGTATGATTTTGCCATCGCCACCGCAGGTAGGGCATTCAGATGCTGTTTGCATGTGTCCTAGTATGGTTTGCTGCACGCGCATAACGCGGCCTGAACCATTACAAGTACTACAAGTTACAGGTTGTGAATTGTTGGCAGCCCCCGTGCTGTTGCAATGTGAGCACGACACGTATTTTTTTACTTTTATTTTTTTCTCAACACCACTTGCAATTTCGGCCAGTGTAAGTTTCACTTTTACTCGTAAATCGGAGCCTTTGCGTACGCGTTGACCTCTGCTTTGACCACCTCCAAAACCGCTAAAACCGCCGCCGCCACCAAAGTGACCACCAAAAACATCGCCAAAATGCGAGAAAATGTCGTCCATCGACATGCCACCGCCATTAAAGCCACCTCCACCAGAAGCACCGCCTACGCCAGCATGCCCAAATTGGTCGTAGCGTTGACGTTTTTGTTGGTCGCTTAATATTTCGTAGGCTTCAGCTGCTTCTTTAAAGTTTTCTTCAGCTTGTTTATCACCTGGATTTTTATCTGGGTGAAATTCTATTGCTTTTTTGCGGTAAGCTTTTTTTATTTCGTCGGCAGATGCTGATTTGGATACGCCTAGTATCTCGTAAAAATCTCGTTTGGCCATTTTTTTTCTATGCTATTTTTTTAAAACTTTTCTATTCCTTACTAATTAA
>JAGNPC010000355.1 GCA_017989795.1 Paludibacter sp.
TCGAAATACGCACGGGATTCAGGAAACGCTCAAACAGCAAATCGTATTAAAGTGGGTCAATATCGGTAATACGCAAGCAATAAGCAACCACCGAACCGGCAGCCGAACCACGCCCAGGGCCTACAGATACACCCATAGCACGGGCATTTGCAATAAAATCTTGCACAATAAGAAAATAGCCCGGAAAACCCATGGTTTTCATTACATCCAACTCAAAGTCGATGCGCTCCTTTTGTTCGTCGGTAAGCACATCGCCATACCGACGTTGCGCACCTACAAAGGATAGTTTCGCTAAGTAGTCGGCTTCAAGCTTTACACGCAACACCTTTTCATATCCACCTAAACGATCAAAACCATCCTGAAACTCTTCACGAAGCATCTCTTCGGTAAACTTGAGTCGATATTGCTCTTCCGTTCCAAAATCCTCTGGAATAGGAAACACAGGCATCATAGGCCCTGAATCAATATCGTAAAACTCCACTTTATTGGCTATTTCCACCGAACTTTCGAGCGCCTCAGGCACATCAGCAAAAATGTGCAACATTTGCTCCGGCGTTTTCAACCACTCCTGTTTGGTGTAGCGCATACGGCTCGGATCATCCAAATCCTTGCCCGTACTCAAACATATTAAACGTTCGTGCGCCTCACCATGCTCCTCCTCTACAAAGTGAACATCGTTAGTTGCTACTAACTTTGTATTTGTTTTTCGAGCTAGTTTTATTAGTTCAGCATTTTGGAGTTGCTGCTTGTCGAAACAGCTATAATCGGCATTGGGTTTGTCGGTTTTGTGGCGCTGAAGCTCAATATAGTAATCATCACCAAAAATTTCTTTGTACCACAAAATAGCTTTTTCGGCTTCGTCGAGATTGCCACTTTCTACCTTTTTGTGTATTTCTCCACCTAAGCAAGCTGAGGTAGCGATAATACCTTCGCTGAATTTTTTTAGAATTTCATGGTCGATACGTGGGCGGTAATAAAAGCCTTCGACCCAGCCATGCGAAACAAGTTTACACAAGTTTCTATAACCCGTTTTGTTTTTGGCCAACAACACCAAGTGATACCCGCTCCTATCCTCCTGCGACTCTTTAATGGTACGGCTACGGCGAGCAACATAAGCCTCGCAACCTAAAATGGGTTTAAACAAATGCGACTTTGCTTCCAATAATTCGGCTTCGAGTTGCTGTTTGCGCTCGTCAGTAACATCAGCTAATTTAAGTTCTTTTTCAATGGCTTTTATCTTATCTTTAACTTTGCCATTTTTCTTTTTGGTATAATTAAAAAGCTCTTTTATACCAAACATATTACCATGATCGGTTAGCGCTATGGCATTCATGCCCGACTTAGAAGCCTTATCAACAAGACCCGAAATGCTGGACATACCATCGAGAATAGAAAAATAAGAGTGGACGTGTAGATGGACAAATGAGCTCATATAGACAAGCTGAAATTCAGCTATTTAAAATTAAATTTTGAAACAAAAAAAAGTGGCTTAAAGATACATAGAATTTTTAGATGCAGCCCTGCATCCAAAAATAAGTTATTAACAATAGTGCACTTTTTTAGAGCGATGACTGGTATTGACTACCTTGACGAGCGTTACGCTGAACCATTCGGCGCTCTGCTTTCACAACAAACTCAAAATTTTTGAGACCCCATTGAGGTGCAATTAAAAACCCAGGCGGCGATTGCGAAATCATTCGTTCAATAGCAATATCGGGGCGTAGAAGTTCCATAAAATCAATCACTAAATCAATATAGTCCTCAGCCGTATAGAGTTTAAACCATTCAGGATGTTCGGCATATTGTTTAGCCATTTTTGTTCCTTTTACCAATTGCAATTGGTGTAGTTTAATGGCAGTTAGCGGCAATTGTGAAATTTTGCGGGCATGACCAAGAATGATATTTCTACTCTCGTTGGGCAAGCCCAAAATAAGATGTGCTCCAACACGAATGCCTCGAGCCGCTGTATCGCGTATGGCTTTTTCGGCACAGGCATAATCGTGTCCGCGATTAATAAACGCCAGCGTTTTATCGCTAGTTGATTCAACACCGTATTCAATCATCACATAACATGTTTTGGATAGTTCGGCAAAATAGTCGAGCAACTCATCGTTTACACAATCGGGACGTGTGCCAATAACCAAGCCTACCACTTTGGGGTGTGCGAGTGCTTCGGCGTAAAGTGCCTTTAACTTGTCCATCGAATCGTAGGTATTGGTGTACGACTGAAAATAAGCCAAGTAAATTTGCGCTTCGTATTTATGATTAAAAAATTCGATACCCTCTTTAATTTGCTGGGTAACGGATTTAGTGGGTTTGCAATATTCAGGGCTAAATGTTTGATTATTACAATACGTACATCCACCTTCACCTTTACTACCATCTCTATTGGGGCAAGTAAAGCCGGCATTTATAGATATTTTTTGAACACGTTCGGAAAACTCCGCCTTCATTACTTGATTATAATTTAAATAACGATCGGTAGAATTGAGTATATAGGTCATTTTAATTGGGTGTATTATTTATATATAAAATCCAAAACAACCATTGCACGAAAATGTTTGTTTTGGATTTTAACGTTTGTATCAAAATTTGATATTTTACTTAATTAGTATCTTTTTTATTTCGGTTTTATTGCCAATAACTGATTTTACAATGTAGGTTGCATTTTTTTGCAGAGGCATACTTAAATTTTCTACAGCATTGATATTTTTCATTGCAATCATTTTACCCGAAAAATCATATACAATGACTCTGCCATTGCTTTCGGTAAAATTCTGAACACGTAAATTATTATTATATGCGTAAACTTCGCAGGCCGAACTTTGCATTTTAGCTACCTCTACTTGCTGTGTTAAAATCTTAAAACGAACTACTGGAT
>JAGNPC010000356.1 GCA_017989795.1 Paludibacter sp.
GAATTATCTGTTGGAAAATCAGAAAACATTAGCGAGGTTTCCATTGCTGAACCGAAATCTGGATATATTGGTAAGAAAAAAGCACTATCAGACAAAGAAGTAAAATATTTGTTTAAAAACCAACAGCAAAATATTGTCTATCTCAATAAAACCATAGATACCTTGCAAAAACAAGTAACAAAAATTAATGAAATATATTCCAAATCAACAAATGCTACCCATCAGCAAATAAAAACCATCCACAACCAAGTACACGCCATACTTTTTCATCTATCTATTTTATTAGTTGGATTTATTTTGTTGTTTTTCCTAAAAAATATTCTATAAAAAATTTGGTAATTAAAAATAAATTATTAAATTTGACACATAATTGATTGCGAATCCTCCTCTTCTTCACAGAAGCTAATCAAAAAAAGTATGCAAATACAAAAAAGAGGTATTCTAAATTCAATTAGAGTACCTCTTTTTTTTGTTTTTACTAGTGAGCAAATTAAATAGGTATTCAGAAAAGAATTATTTTATAAACAATTTTAAATTAAATTATCATGGCATTTAAAGCACTATTAGAAATCGAAGGAAACGAGTATCAAGTATTATTTTCAAAAGTTGATATGACCCGTCACGTAGACGGAAAAGGAGCTGTTTCATCTGAAGTAAAAGGAGGTAGAGTAAACGTAAGAGTAAAATCTACAGACAACACTACTATTATTGAACAAGCAGTAAACAGCCAACACAAACCTGTTTCAGGAAAAATTAAATACTTCAAAGCCGATTCAGAACAAGTAATGAAAGAACTTTCGTTTGAAAACGCATTTATCGTATTTTTCAGCGAAGTATTAGACGCTTTGGCAGAAACCCCAATGACAACCGAAATTACTTTCTCAGCAGAGAAAATTACTTTAGGTAATGCTACTTTAGACAACAACTGGGCTAAAGTATAGTTCCATTTACAAACAAAAAGCAGTTACTAGTGCTGCTTTTTGTTTTTATAAAAATTAACACATAAATTCAAACGCTAAATGCAACTTAATTCCTTAATGGTTTAAGGAAATCATAAAAATGGTAAAGCTATTTTTAATTAAAGTTGCCTGTCCTTTATTTAACAATACTTAATACCCAACAACATGATACAGGAAAAAATAATTTTCGGAATTGATAGAAAAGAAATCTCCCATTTCACATCAATAGAACTACATCAAACCATCAACAACCACCATCATTTCAAAATTTCTGTTCCTCATTCAGTTGTTGAATCGCCACGAGCCAATACTCTGCAAAACGCACAAAATTGGTTGGGAAAAGTGGTACATATTCAGTTGGAAAAACACAACGATTTCTTGGGAATCATTACCAATATACAATACACGCAAGAGTTGGGACATGTGGGAAGCCAAATTGTTTTAACAGGCTATTCCAAAACCATCTTGCTCGAATCAGGACAAAAACTACACTCTTGGGAAGACACCACTTTGCAAGACATGATTAGAGAAGTCATCAAACAAGGTGCCGACGAACAACTACAAAACGACATTCAACCCGAATTTACACATAAAATTGACTACCAAACACAATATGCC
Source organism: Paludibacter sp. (assembly GCA_017989795.1). Classification (GTDB taxonomy): domain Bacteria; phylum Bacteroidota; class Bacteroidia; order Bacteroidales; family Paludibacteraceae; genus Paludibacter. Next base: position 1,578 of record JAGNPC010000356.1, read on the forward strand.
GAAACCGATTTTCAATACATTCAACGACTAGCCAAAACCTTCAACGAATGGCTGTTTTATGATGGCGAAAAACTATTTTTTGGCAAACCCAAAAAAGAAGGAAAGCGCATCAAACTAACCTATAACAAAGATTTATACAACCTCAATATATCGGTGCAAGCCACTGCCAGTCAGTTTAGTGGATTTACCTATAACGAAGATTATAACAAACTTTATCAAGCAAAAACCCAAGATAAGGTAGAAGGCTTACCCATGCTAGGCAACCAAGCCTTTGATGCTAGCGAAAAGTTGTATCCAACACCATCATTTGAATACGGACGAATAGCCACTGGCGATGATATGTTTTTAGAAACCATCCTCAAAAAACGCCAAGAAGCCGCTATGGCAGATGCTAATTATATCACGGCAACCAGCAGCAACAACCATTTGCGCATTGGCACTATTGTAGAAATAGAATCTACCCAAGCCCTAAGCCCAGCCGAGGCATTAGCCAAAGGACTAAACCAAAACAAAGTACATTACAAGACTGAAAGTATCGGCACTTACATTATCACTGAAATTACCCACAAAGCCACCGATATTGGCGAATATGAAAACAGTTTTAAAGCCTTACCTGCTTTTATCAAAAAGCTTCCTGAGCCACAAGTAACTTTTCCAGTAGCACAAACCCAACAAGCCCTTGTTGTAGACAATGCCGACCCAAAAGGTAATGGTAGAATACGTGTGCAACTGCTTTGGCAACAAACCAAAAACCTTCGTACACCATGGCTACGAGTAATGACACCAGACGCAGGAACAAGCGGAGAAGTACCAACCAACCGAGGTATGGTTTTTATTCCTGAAGTAGGGGATCATGTAATGTTAGGTTTTCGCTACAACGACCCAAACAGACCTTTTGTAATGGGAAGTTTGTTTAATGGAACAATTGGTGCAGGTGGAAGCACGAGCAACAACATAAAAAGCATTTACACCCGTACTGGAAGTACTATAACCTTTGATGAAGGCGCAAGTAGTATTTTAGTAAAAGACCCAAGTGGCAATACTTGGTTTATGGATGGAGCTGGGAATATTAGTGTTACCGCCCCGAATGATATAACTATAACCGCTGGAGCGAATATTAGTATAACCGCTGGGCAAAACATAACTAGTTCAGCAGCTCTAAATATTTCTGAAAGTGCAGGCGTGAACAAAGCTACAACTGTGGGAGCTTTAAACACTATGTTTGTTGGTGGCGATAGTATGATGAATGTAATGGGGAAATTGACGGAGATGATTACAGGAAATAAAGAATCTCATATCGAA
>JAGNPC010000357.1 GCA_017989795.1 Paludibacter sp.
CAACAACCTTTGTGCCTTGCCCCAAAGAACTAGTAAGGTTAAAATCGCCCATAAGTAATTTTACACGCTCTTTCATCCCTATTAAACCATACGAGTTGATGCGTCCTTTTACATTTACATCAAATCCGACTCCATTATCAATGACTTGCATTTCAATTTTTCCGTCAATACTACTAAGTATAACTGTAACTTGTGTAGCCATTGCATGCTTTAATATATTATGCAGTGTTTCTTGCAGTATTCGAAACAAAGCCAAGGTTTGATCGAAAGGAATGTAGGTGTGCTGTATATTATTTTCGAAATTGCAAGCAATATGGTGGTTTTTTTCAAATTCGCGTAAATAAACTTCGGCAGCTTCAACAAACCCTAAGAGTTCAAGCTGTTCAGGCCTTAACCCATTCATTATTCTACGTGCAACTTTGTTAGCATTATCAACTTGCTGAATTAATTGATCCATTTTTTCGGACACCGCCTCAACACTTAATGTTTCATCCGGTTTGGAAATTTTCCTTTTGAATAAACCAATATCCATTTTGAGAGCCACCAAATACTGCGCTAAACTATCGTGAATCTCAAGTGCCAAACTGGCTCTTTCATCCTCGCGCGCTTTTTGAAGGTTGGAAGCAAAGTTTCGTAAGTGCTCCCGTGAGTCTTTGAGTTCTTCTTCGGCAACTTTACGAGCTGTAATATCCCTAAACTCCACCGATTGTACTATTTCACCTTTAAATGGGATATTGCGAGATTCCAAGCGGATTGGATAGGCTTCACCATTCTTACGTACACCTACTGCTTCGTATCTTTTTTCGTAACCAATATCAATATTGTTTTTTACAAGGTCTCTATATTCGGGATCGATCAACGTTAAACAATTCATACCATTCAGTTCATCAATCGGATAGGCAGTCATTTCGGATAAACCTTGATTACAATCGAGTATAATCCCATTTTTATGAATAGCAATACCACCAAACGAAGCATTGTGTAGGGCTTTATAACGCTCCATGCTTTCTTTTAATTCAAGTTCAACACGTTTTTGCTCTGTCACATCACGTACGAGCGTTGTTACTTCATAATCGCCACTTTTCGACATACGTGCTTCGTACACACCTAAGCCTTTTTCAGCGGTATCTAATTCATATTGAAAAGTTTGAACATACCCTGTATTTATAACCTGTGACATTTTTGACTTCATAATTTCTACCAAATACACAGGCATTACATCTTGATAATTTAAACCAATTAGTATATCGGTATCAATATAAAGATCTTTCACATCAGCTTTATAGCTCAATATAACACCTTTGGCATTAATTCTGAAAATTAAATCGGGAACAGCATGGAGCATTGCTTTAAGTTGATATTCGCTGGCTTCAATTTTCTCAATTGTTCTATGTTTTTCGGTAACATCAGTGATAAAGCCTTCAATAAATAGCAAATTATCATTCGAATCAAAAACACCTTGCCCTCTTTCCCAAAGCCACTTAACCTTGCCTGTAGCAGTAAGTATTGGGTATTCAAGTTCAAGTTGCGTACGTTCATTAAAAGCAATAACCCATTTGTCGCGTATCGCTTGGCGGTATTGTGGTATTATTAAATCGTTAAACGAAAGTGTTTTATTAGCAATTAAATCATCGGAAGTGTAGCCTGTAATAGCAAAACAGCCTTCGCTAATATAATCCATTGTCCAGTCTTTATCGTTTTTACAGCGATACATGAAACCCGGCAAATTATTGATTAAACTAGATCGCATTCGATTGCTTTCAACTAAATTATTAAAATCCTCTAGATTTTGCAAATCACTAATATCTAAAATATCTTCTATCTTAATAATGTTCGATTGATTCATTTTGGTAATAAATAGGGTTAGCGACAATAATTATTTCTACTTACTGTATTTCTGTTTGCGCCAATAAAACACCAGCAATGCCATTGCTAAAAGCATTAACAATGGCGCAACAACACTTACTGCTTGCCACAAAGTTTGCTGTTCGGCTACCAGTTTTTTGTTCAACAACCGTAACTTAAGCGAGCGCGAACGCAACTCCAACCACCTCGGGTCGTCGGCCAAATACAAAACAGCATTAGTCACAAATTCACGGTTCCCAAACTGCTGATTCATATACCTATCGAAACCCAATGGCATAGTGGTGCTATCGCTAGCCACACCATTAGTTTCGTTTCGAATTATATCGGCATCGGAAACAAAAACTTGCTTGGCTGGTCTACTTTGCGAAAGCACCTGCCCTATCCCACTTAAGCCTTCAGGCAAAAGTCGGTTTTCAAAATTTGAACTAAAACTTCCTTCGAGCAGATAAGCTACAGGCAAGTAAGATTGATTGAAATAGTTTTTGTCGGTTGCAGCGGGCATAGCACCCAAATCGATGGTGGCAGGTGTTGTCAAAGCATGCGTATTATCGGAACTCGCTAACAAAACAGCACTACGCACTTGTTTGTTTTCACCTACCAGTTCAAGTGATGAAGCAAACTCAGCTCGAACTTCGGTAATATTTTTGGTTATGGGATGCTGATAAGAAGTTAACAACAAAGGTGCAAAAAACCACGGACTAGGCTCAAACTGAGGCTCCTGGCCTGAAGGAGCAATATTTACAGGCACTTGTGCACACTGTACATCCTGTAATAAATTAGCATTAATACGAACACCATATTTAAAAAGCTGATCTGATAAGTTTACATCCCACTCCATAGCGGGCGACAAGCCACTTGTCGACAGATTCTCGCGTGCTATACGTACGCCATCGAGCATCCACAGCACATTACCCCCATTCATAATATACTGATCAATAACAAACTTATCTTTTTCGCTAAATGGCTGCGTAGGGCGCGCTATAATAATTGCTTTGTAAGGCTGTAAAATAGAT
>JAGNPC010000066.1 GCA_017989795.1 Paludibacter sp.
GTACAAGCAAACCATACTCGGACCTGCTTGGTTTTTCATTCAACCCGCACTCACCACCATTATGTACATGGTGGTATTTGGTGGCATTGCTGGAATAAGCACCGACAGCCTACCACAACCCCTTTTCTATCTGGCTGGTATCGTGGTGTGGCAGTACTTCTCCGACTGTCTGAACAAGACATCATCCACTTTCACCGCCAATCAGGGTATCTTTGGTAAAGTTTATTTTCCACGACTCATTGTGCCCCTAGCCACGGTTACCTCCAACCTTGTGCGCATGGGTATACAACTAATCCTTTTTATAGCCGTATATATTTATTACCTACTAATTGGCGTGCAGGTAGCACCCAACGCCTATGTACTCTTGCTCCCGCTACTCTTTGTAATGCTTGCAGGTCTGTCGCTTGGTTTTGGCATCATCATTTCCTCCATGACCACCAAATACCGCGATCTCACCATCCTATTCTCCTTTATTGTAAGTCTTTGGATGTATGCCACGCCCGTTATTTACCCACTCAGCACCATGTCGGCCGATAAACAGTGGATTATGGCACTCAACCCCGTAACCGCCATTATCGAAGCCTTTAAATACGGAACCATGGGCGTAGGCACCTTTAGCTGGGGCATGCTCGGCTATAGCTTTACATTTATGTTAGTATTGATGGCCATTGGCATTGTGGTGTTCAACAAAGTACAACGTAGTTTTATGGATACCGTATAAGCAATGCCGCCTCGGGCTAGTAATGGATTTAAAATCCATAGCTAAAAAAAATGACGGATTACAAATCCGCCAAAATCGCGTATACTTTGAACGCAACGACACAAAGTCGCCAAGACCGAGTGAGCCACCCGCAAAATAATATTATTCAACAATGCTGAAATTCGACGCAAAAACAATATCTTTGTGAACGCAAATGTGATATTGAACTTAACGCAAATGTGATACTGAACTTAACGCAAATGTGATACTGTATGGCCGAATATTTAATTAGAATAGCTGAAAATGAGATAAATGAAGCTCTTTCAGCAATGGGCGCTGTGCTTGTGCAAGGAGCGCGTGCAGTGGGTAAATCTACTATTGCAAAAAAGTTAGCTGAAAGCAGTATTTCGCTCGATGCTTCGTTAGCGTTGATAGAGCTTGCAAAAATTAGCCCCGAAGTAATTTTAGAAGGCCCAACTCCCCGTTTTATCGACGAATGGCAATTAGCGCCTTCGATTTGGAATGCTGTGCGACATGAAATTGATAACCGTCAGGCAACCGCCCAATTTATACTGGCAGGTTCAGCAACACCCGCCGACGATGTAACTCGACATACCGGTGCCGGCCGTATTGGACGGGTTACATTAATGCCTATGACTTTATAGGCTATTTGTTTGAAGCCTTAGCCATTCGCGATTTGAGAGTGTATGCACAAGCACTCGATGGCGAGGTGTTTCACTACCGCGACGAAACAGGGCTCGAAGTAGATGCCATAATTGAACTACGTGATGGAAAATGGCTCGCCTGCGAAATTAAACTTGGCGGCGACTATTCAGTTGCCGAGGGTATTGCCAATCTTATAAAGTTGCGAAATAAAGTGGTTGAAAGCAAACAGAAAAGCATAGCTGGAATGTGTGTAATTACAGCAGGTAAAGAGAGCTATACCGACCCCAAAAGTGGTGTACATATCATTGCACTTTCCCATTTATTTGTAGATTAGCAGGTGGCTCGCAGAGCCTCACACGGCATAGTGGGTTGAAAACAGCCTGAGGCTACGTTGCGAGGATTTGCAATCCGAAGCTTTTTTTATAATGGATTTAAAATCCATAGCTAAAAAAATTGACGGATTATAAATCCGCCAAGACCATGATTACAAATCCGCTAAGGCCAAACAAAAAAAAGCAAACGTTAAAGTCCGATATTCCGTTGGATAATCGTAAAATTACATCTATATTTGCAAAGTAATCAAACCAAAACAAAAAAGCCCCTCACCGTTATCAGGTAAGAGGCTTTTAAGTTATTGGCATTGTAAGTGCGAATTACAATGAAATTACATTTGATGTGTTAAGCAACATCTTTCTGTACAGTCCCTGTGGTTGGCGCCGCAGGGGCTGTTGCATTTGGGGCAGCTACTTGAGTGCTTTGATCAGAATCTGTGGTTGGCGCCACAGCATCAGGTGTATTACTCACTGCACTTCTTTTATGCGCTTTGCGTGTTAGCAACAACTGCTTAAATTCAGCAATCACCACATTTAAGCCCAAAAATAGCTGACTGAAATCTTTGCTAGTCTCCACCATGGCATTAGTTTCGATGGTCGAAAACAATTTTCGAAGCACCGTAGATGAATTACCAAACACATCAACCACTTCCTCGCCCGCTTTTTTCTTCTTCAATTCGCGTCTATCATTCACCAAACTAATCAGATTGGTTTCTATCGCACGAATTTCGTCCAAATAAACCTTCAATCCAAGGGTCTGCATGGCAGCTGTCAGTTTTGTGTCGGCATCCATTTTGCTAAACAGCATTAAAATGCGTTGATGCTTCACAAAATTGTTTACCCTCACAAAACCACCAAAAAACAGCTCAATCTCGGGAATAGCAAGCGCAATAGCCTCTTTCAGATGTTCGGGTGCTGATTGCCTAAAGCCCCTGGCAAACGAAAGAACGGCAATCACTTTTTTCTCGCGCTGCAGGCGTGCGGCATCAATATCGGCACTGAAGGGATTTCGCTTCACCTCCTTGCTGAATTTATTTGCCTCTGCCAAGCTAGCTTCTGCTAAATTATACACTCCTGTAAGACCTAAGTCGCTTACATTCGACTTTTTCACCTCAGCAACTACGGCTGCGGCGAATTGCAGATACTCTTCCTTTGTAAGGTCTGCAATGTTTAAACTTAAAATTTTCATATTCTCCATTCCGTAAAAATATTTCTGAGGATTAATTCTCATTGTTTTTAATAATCCTCATTGTTATTACTAGTATCGCTATCTATTGCAACACCTATTGTGTTTGAACAAAAATATAGCATCACTACCATTCGTAGTGATAAATGATCACCGCCTTGCAGGTCATTTTTTTTGTACTGTTGTTATGTTCCGTCTCTTGCCCTCATAGTTGTGAAATTAGTAATTGTAATATTATGCTTATTTATAGTTTTAACTAAATAGATGTATATTTTTTTGCGTTGCAAATTTTTATGTTATAAAACATATATATAAGCACGCATAAATACTTATTTATAGTTCCACAAAGATAAATAATAGTTTTGCAATTTACCAAACAATTCAGAAAAAAATATGATATATATATGAAAGTTTCACAAAGCATTTTTTATATCACTCTATATCAATACTTTAAAAATTCATTTTGTTGATAAGTTTTCCAAAAACAAAAACTTACTTCTCTTAAAAACATTCAAAACACGAAAATAAAAGAGCAAATTCAGATGAAATTGACACAAATTCAGTACCAACACCCACAAAAAAGCAGTATCTATTTTATATATTGACATGAAATGAACACTAAACTCATAATTTTATGGTTTAAATGGCAAATTTCAAATTTATACTTCAAGATGTTGTTGTACTCATTTGAACTATTCATTACAAATATGAGCCTCTATTCAGTTTTTTCAGAAAATCAACTCCGCATTCATCAGACCTACTAAAACGACACATAAAAGGAAGTCAGCCGACCAATTATGTTATTTATTGTAAATATTTTACGCAATTCAAGTTATATTTAGTATAAAGGATGACGAAAAAGGACTCAACAACCTAAAAAACACCCAAAAAGGGTGCAAATCACCCCTCAAAAACATGCAGAGTAGAAAAAACAACGACTTTTTGTAGGTCTGACGACTGCAGACTACCCAAGGGTTCGTCGGAAAAGTAGGTCTGAAGCCGTCGGACTTAAAAAACCGACGCCCGAAAAGTAGGTCTGACGCCGTCTGACTTAAAAAACCGACGATCGAAAAGTAGGACCGACAAAGGCGGATTTAGAAAAGGTCGGCCTTTACAACAAAAAACTCCAATAAAATTTAATGAAACAACACACAGGGAGTGAGTACAATAATTAAAAATGGTATATTAGCATTTAAAGAAGAATAAAGAACAAAGAACAAAGAATAAAGAATAAAGAGCAAAAATGATAGACTTATATAATCAGATACCATGACCCTGACCATCCTCACCCGCATTGGCCCCGACAAAGGTGGCTATTGGAAAATAATTTCGTAAATTTGCAACCATGCCAACAGCAATCGAATTCCAAAACATATCCAAGCAATACCGCCTAGGGCTGGTAAGCACCAACACCATTAGCCACGACCTGAACCGCTGGAGGGTAATAAGCATACATGGCAAGGATATTTAAAATCTTTTCAACAGAAACAAAAAATGTCAAAAAAAGAAACAATAACCATCAAAGGAAATGAAATTGTATTCTACAAGCAAGAGCAGGAAGATTATATCTCATTGACCGATATAGCGAAAGTACGTGATGCCGATAATCCATCCCAAATAATAAGCCTATGGCTGAGAACTTACAGCACAATTGAGTATTTAGGCCTATGGGAAATGCTAAACAATACTGATTTTAACCCCCACATATATGAGGGGTTTAAAAACGAATCGGCTAAACCGCACTTTTGGATGTCGCCACTAAAATGGATTACCGAAACTAAGGCCAAAGGAATGATTTCGAAAGCTGGAAGATACGGTGGTGGAACTTTTGCTAATAAATGCGCTACTCATTGACGACAAAGTGTCGCAACAGGATAGACTCATTAAACTAAACAAAATTGCAATACAACAAATAAGAATCTTATCCGAAGTGGGAAATCGAAATTATCTAAAATAAAATTACAAATTAAAAGAAATATAAACCACGAACCAACGGTCAGCGTTAGCTAATTTCACTAATTTACACGAAAAAGAAATAAGAAAAATAATTCGTGCAAATTCGTGTAATTCGTGGTTAAAAAATTCTTAGTGTAATTAGTGGTTAAAAAAATCTTAGTGCAAATTCGTGTAATTCGTGGTTAAAAAATTCTTAGTGTAATTAGTGGTTAAAAAAATATTCGTGCAAATTCGTGTAATTCGTGGTTAAATTATATCTTCGTAGTTAAATTCAAAAAACAACATGCCAACAGCAATAGAATTCCAAAACATATCCAAGCAATACCGCCTAGGGCTGGTAAGCACCAACACCATTAGCCACGACCTCAACCGCTGCAAAGAATATGATTTATAAGAAAGAAACATACGACATAATTGGGGCTGCAATGGATGTTCATCGCACACTTGGTAGTGGTTTTTTGGAATCAATATATCAAGAAGCATTAGAAATTGAACTCAAATTTAGAAACATTCCACATGTTTCTCAGCAACCTATTGAAATATGGTACAAAACCCAATATCTGACAAAATATTTTATTGCCGATTTACTGTGTTACAATCAAATAATTGTTGAATTAAAAGCGGTTTCAAATATAACTTCGGTTCATGAAGCCCAAATAATCAATTATTTAAAAGCAACAAAAAAAGAATTGGGAATTATCATTAACTTTGGAACTGATTGCTTAGAATACAAGCGATATTTAAATACAAATAAAACATAAGAAATTTAAACCACATAAGAAATATAAACCACAAAAGAAATTTAAACCACAAAAGAAATTTAAACCACAAAAGAAATGTAAACCACGAATTACACGAATTGACACGAATAAGAAATAAGAAAAAAATTAGTGCAAATTCGTGTAATTCGTGGTTATAAAATTCTTAGGTAATTAGTGGTTAAAAAAATCTTGAAGTTAAAATAATTCTTCGTGCAAATTCGTGTAATTCGTGGTTAAATTATATCTTCGTAGTTAAATTCAAAAAACAACATGCCAACAGCAATCGAATTCCAAAACATATCCAAGCAATACCGCCTAGGGCTGGTAAGCACCAATGCAATTTTTATTTAGCACACATGGCATTACCAATCAACATAGAACAGCTACTTTCAGCCAATAAAGTAGAAAGCAACCGTATTGAATTTAAAACGGGCTGGAATCCTGATGCTATTTACCGAACGGTATGTGCTTTTGCCAATGATTTTGATAATATCGGTGGTGGTTATATAATTATTGGCGTTGAAGAGGAAAATGGAGTTGCCAAGCGACCTGTAAAAGGAATACCTGATGAGAAATTGGACGAAATACAAAAAGAAATACTTCGTTTCAATAATTTAATTGAACCAGCGTTTTTCCCAAAAGTATCGATTGAAGATATTGACAATTCAAAAATAATTGTACTATGGGTAATGGGTGGGGCTTCGCGACCATACAAAGCGCCCGAATACATTACGCACAAAACCAAAACATATCGTTATTATATTCGCTACAATTCGAGCACTATAGTGCCAAAAGGTGAGATGGAACAAGAATTAATTTCGCTTAGCAATCAAACGCCTTTCGACGATAGAGGAAATAGAACAGCGACCTACACCGATATATCGAAAATTCTGCTTTACGACTATTTAGTATCTATAAAAAGCCGATTAGCTATAAATTTAGAAAACCACTCCATAGAAGATATTCTAAAGCAAATGGATTTGTTAGTTGGCTCTCCTGAAATGTATTATATTAAAAATGTGGGAGTTATGATGTTTTGCGAACAACCGATTCGTTTTTTTCCTTATATGCAGGTGGATATTGTAGTTTTTCCAGAAGGAAAAATAGCAAATCCGGGCAGAATGATAGAAGTTGCTCCCATCGTAGGACCTGTACATATCATTATAAAACAAGTTCTTGCCTATTTAAGAACCAATATTATTAAAGAACAGATACTGAAAGTAAAAAATAAAGCCGAAGCAACACGATGCTTTAATTATCCTTTCGAAGCCTTAGAAGAAGCAGTGGTAAACGCACTTTTTCATCGCGACTATCAAATACAAGAGCCTGTGGAAATTACCATAGAGCCCAACAAAATTGAAATTATAAACTACGGCGGGCCACACCGATCTATTAAATATCAAGATATTAAAGCCGGACAAATTTTCAGGGCACGTAGGTATCGAAATCGTAGATTAGGCGAATTTCTGAAAGAACTCGACTTAACCGAAGGACGCAGCACAGGTATCCCAACAATACAAAGTGTATTAGGCAATAATGGTTCACCGCTGGCTCTGTTCGATACCGATGATGACCGTTCGTATTTTTTAGTCGAAATTCATTGTCATCCAGATTTTAAAGATTCGTTGAAGTTGGAAGAAATAAGCATTAAAATAGAAAAAAACACAGATAAAGACCTAGAAAAAGACCTAGAAAAAGACCTAGAAAAAGACCTAGAAAAAGACCTAGAAAAAGGCACAGATAAAGGCACAGATAAAGGCACAGATAAAAACATAGAAAAAGGCACAGATAAAAAGACTAAAGTAAGACTGACAAACAATTTGAAACAAATTATGAATGCAATACAGCATAATAAATATATAACTCAGTCTGAATTATCATTGAAAATTTCGATAAACGAGAAGAATATTCGAAATAATATTAATAAGTTAAAAGAACATGGTCTGATCGAACGCATTGGCCCCGACAAAGGTGGATACTGGAAAGTAAAATAAAGTGGGTGGCTCGCAGAGCCTCACACCATCTGAAAATAGAATAAAGTGGGTGGCTCGCAGAGCCTCACACCATCTAAAAAAAATCAACTATCTTTGTAGCTCTTAATTTGTAAAACCCCTATATGACATCCATCGAATTCCAAAACATATCCAAGCAATACCGCCTAGGGCTGGTAAGCACCAACACCATTAACCACGACCTGAACCGCTGGTTTCAGACCAACAATATTAGCCGTTATTAGCCGTTATTAGCCGATATTATTTATCTTTACAAAAAAAACTATAACATAAATGCAAATCCATTTCAATATAGAAAAGTTTCTCTCTAAACGGTTGATTGAAAGCGATCGGTTAGAGTTTAAGCGTGGTTGGAATCCAAATGCTATTTACCGTAGTATATGTGCATTTGCCAACGATTTCGATAATATTGGAGGTGGATACATATTAATTGGAGTTGAAAATATTGCTTTTTTCGAAAGACCCAAAATTACAGGCTCTATACAGCAGCAGGTAGAACAAGCATTAAGCTATTTCAAAACCTATTTGCTCAAAGAAAAAATAACCAAAATAAGCGGGCAAGCCGAAGCACTACGTGTATGGAATTATCCCTACATTGCTATCGAAGAGGCCATTGTAAATGCCGTTTATCACAAAAACTATCAGCTAAGAGAACCTATTGAAATACGAATACTGCCCGACAAAATTGAAATTATCAACTATGGAGGACCAGATAGGTCTGTGAAAATAGAAGATATTAAAAGGGGAGTAATCCGCTCCAGAAGATACCGAAATAGTCGAATTGGCGATTTTTTTAAGGAGATAGATTTGTGCGAAGCCAAAGGAACTGGCATACCCACTATTATTCAACAAATGAAAAACAACAATTCGCCACTTCCAGTTTTTGAAACCGATGACGATAGAACATTTTTCATTACTACATTGCCTATTAATGAATTGTTTTTAACAGACGAACAAGAGGAAGTGATAGAAAATGATACTTTAAATGATGATGTCACCGATAGTAGTTCAGTTGATGTTACTGATAATGTTACAGATAATGTTACAGATAATGTTACAGAAAAAAGAGTAAAGCAATTAATTGAATTA